>NZ_JBFUIT010000004.1:0-57261 GCF_056401735.1 Luteibacter sp. P4_D7_3 | reverse complement strand
GACCCAGACACCGTGGCCTTGCGCGGCCACCAGTGCGAAGTCCGTCGCTCCCGGCGACAGCGGCGCGGGAAGAAGACGGCTGACGCGAAAACGGTCGAGCCCTCGACTGCCGCCGACCCAGATGTTGCCCTCACGATCCTGGATGACCGCCGTGAGGTAGTCGGAGCTGAGCCCGTCGCGCTCGACGAACCGCTGTGCCGCCGTGCCGCTTGCCTCGATCTGTTCGCGCGGCAGGTCGACCACACGCGGCACGCGACGAATGCCGTCGCCGAGCGTGGGCATCCACAGGGCGCCATCGCGATCGAACAACAGGCCCGCCGATGAGAGATTAAGGCTCGGGCCATGGTCTTCCGGCAAGGACGCGCTGACCCAGGCCGGTCGCACGCCGCCATCGGCCTCCGCGACCCAGATCGAGCCGTCCGGCGCTTCAGCGATGCGATTGATCCGACCGACCGAACGCGTCGCCAGCTCGAAACGCGTGCCGCCCCGGGGCAGCCAGGCGAGCGCCTGGTCGGTGGCGACCCAGAGGCGTCCTTCGCGGTCGACCGACAGGTTGCGCGCACGATTACCGGGTAAACCCATCGACGCGCCGACGAGGGACCAGTGTTGCCCGTCGAGACGCGCAAGGCCATTGAATGTCGCTGCCCAGATGCGCCCGTCCGGCGTGCCGCCGATAGCGTAGATGGTGGCCGTGGGCAATCCTGAGGACGCGGCGTAGTGGGTCGCGCGGTCGCCTTCGATGWAACTGGCCACGCCATAGCGAAACCCGACCCACAGCCCACCGGAGGGTGGCGCGTAAAGGGACGCGACGGTGGAGGCAAGGAAGTCGCCGCCTTCGCGCGGCCGGTAACGCTCGAAGGTCACACCGTCGAAGCGGTAGAGACCCGTCTGGGTGCCCAGCCAGAGATAGCCATCGCTGGTCTGCGCCAGCGCCGTGACCTGGCCAGGCGCGCCTTCGCGGACGGTCCAGGCCGTGTGATAGAACTGGTCGATCGCGCGATCGCGACTGTCGGCTGCGCGAACACCGGGCACGGCGAGGCTCCAGCCGACGACCAGCCATAACCACACAGCCACCCCGCGAGCCAAGCGCACCCGTTCACCCCCACGCCCTTCAAGGGCCAACGATAACGCGTGGCAGCTTCACTGCGTTAGACCGACGTCGCGCAGGAAGGCCAGCGAATCGGCGAGGACACGCGCCGCCGCCGGCGAGCGTTCGGGTGACGCAAGCACATGCGCTGCATGATCGTAAGCCACCGTCCGACGTTGTGACGCCGGCGTACCCAGCCAGCCAAACGCAAGCCGCATGGCGCTCACCGAGTTAAGCGTGTCGCGATCCCCCTCGCCGCCATCCCACATGCCGAAGAAGACGGGGCAGACGACGTCCTGCAGGACTTCCGGTCGCATGCGCTCGATAAACAGACGGGCGATGGCCCGGTAGCCGTCGGTATGCACCATCGACGACCAGTAGCGCCGCTGAAAAGGGGTGCGCTCCCCGGGGGGTGCCACGGATCCCTGAAGCGTCACTGCGGCACGCAGTTGCGCGGGATCGTGGACACGAATGCCGGGCGACCAGGCAACAACACCCGCCACGACATCTGGCCGGCTCGCTGCCAGGTCTAGTGCCAGCGAGCCGCCCATGGACGTACCGACGAGAAGTACGCGCTCGCCCAGCTGGAGACCGATGTCCAGCGCATGCCGGACGTCGGCACGCCAGCGCTCCGGCGACGCACCGGCCATGGCGTCCGGCGCATCGCTGCCGTGATCGCGCAGGCGGGCGAGGTAGAGGTGAGCGCCCACGGCTTGGGCGATCTCACGGTGGGCCGGCGCCCCTTCGCCCTGGCTCGCCGTGAATCCGTGTAGGTAGACGACGGCGAGTGGACGCCGACCATGCGGCGCTTCGCCATGAAAAACGATGCGTGCCTCGTTATCGGGTTTGATCGCCATCGCCGCCAACTCGCCCTGCCCGACCTCGCGAGCCAGGCCGTCGAGTTCGGTCACGCGCCGGCGTCCGCGGCGGTGCGTGCACCCTGGCGTTGGGCATCGATAAAACGATGCACCGAACGACCGAGGGCATCCAGCTCGACCACGGCGGCGCGCATGTCGCCACCGGCATCGATCAGCACGGAGAGATCGTCGCAGACCCTCGATGCGCCGGGTACGCCGAGGTTGCCCAACACGTTGCGCAGGGCATGGATGCACTCCGCGGCCGTGGCGATATCACGCGAGAGCACCGCGTTGCGCAAGGTGTCGAGATGGGTCTCCGCCGCTTGCGAACACAGGTCGATGAAGCCGATGTATTCCTCGACGCTGGTAAGCGCGCGCATCTCATTCAGCGGCGTAGCCACCGCACCACGCTCCGTCGGCTCGTCCAGCAGCGGCTGTTGCCAACCGCGCGCGGTTTCTTCCATGCGCCGCTCGGCCGCGATGGACTCGATCACGTCGAGGAGGCGCTGCGCGGCAATCGGCTTGGTCAAGTAAGCCCGTGCGCCAGCCTTGAAGGCGATGCGCACCGCGTCGTGGCTGGAATCGGCGCTGAGCATGACGATGGGCGGCACGCTTGCGGTGCGCCGGATCACGTCGATGCGGCCGAGCACGTCCCAGCCGGAACTCCCGGGCATGTGCAGGTCCATGAAGATCAGGTCGAAACCGTCAGCACGCAGGCACGCCAACGCCTCGTCGCCGTTCGCACTGAAGACCGCCCGGTGCCCCGCGCGCTCGAGGATGCGCCCGACGATCTCACGATTGGCCGCGTTGTCATCCACCACCAGGCAGCGTTGCGATTCCACGCGCGCACGGTGCTCGTCGAGCAGCTCGACCAGCGGGGTGTCCGCCACGCTGCGCGCGCCCGCGGCGGCACGCGGCAGCGGGAAGCGCCAGGTAAAGACTGCCCCTCCCATCGGGTTGTCGGTGACGTCGAGGCCACCCTGCATCTGCTCGGAGACATTGCGCACGATATACAGCCCCAGGCCAACGCCCTCCTGCCGCCTGCTCTCGCCGGCGCTGAGCTGATGAAACGGGTCGAAGATGCGTTGCTTGTCGGCATCGGCGATGCCGATGCCCGTGTCCGAAACACTGCAGGTGATCGTAGGGTCGCGGCCACCGACGCCCTCATGGAGATCCACGTGCACGTTCACCGAACCACCCGGCGGCGTGAACTTCAGGGCGTTGGACGCCAGGTTGGAGAGCACCTGCTCGATGCGCCCCGGATCGCCATTGAAGACACCCTCCACCGACGCGTCGCGGGCGAGGCTGAAAGCAATGCGCTTCTCCGCGGCAAGGGGGCGGCAAACCGCGCCCACCGTCGCCAGTACTTCGTCGAAGGCGAACGCCTGGTGGCGTAGCGTGAAACTGCCACCGGCGAACGAGGCCACGTCGAGCACCGCATTGACGCGATGCAAGAGGGCATTGGCGTTGGTCGACAACAAGGCGACAAGGCGGCGCTGGTCGTCGCTCATCACCGCGGTGTCGATCAGGGAGGCCGAGTGGATCACCGTGCTCAAGGGCGTCCGCATCTCATGACTCATCATGGAGATGAAGCGATGCTGGGCCTCCCGTGACGCAATGGCCTCGGCCGATACCTCGCGCAGCGCGTCCATCATCCGGTAGAGCGTCATGGGCAGGACGATGACCAGGGCCAACGCGTAGAGCGCATAGGCGGGCCGGCCGAACCAGTACCCGTCCGGCGCGCTGACAAGAAGAATCGCTACCGAGGCGACGACGCCGCTGGCGAAAGCCCGTCGGCTATACCGCACGCCGACCGCGACCGAGAGGAACGGCAGGACGGCGGTCACCGTGATCACCAGCATGAAGGCCGCCTTGAGCAACAACGCGACCATGGCGAAGTTGGCCACACTGCCTATCACGTCGACGGTGCCGCTCTGCCCTTCCTGACGCGCACGGATGAAAAGCATCCACAGCGCGCTCACCGCGAACAGGGCAAGCGCGACGGGGAAGGCACGATGGGCTTCGAGCGCCATCGTCGTGGGGCCGTGCAGCCAAGCGGCGGTCCAGATGACCACGAAGCCGAGGATGACCGTGCGCATGAGCGATACGCGGTACTCGCGGAAGCTCGCCACGATCCGGTCGATGCGGGGATTACGCAGCCGTTCGGCAACCTCGCTCAGCATTACCGGCTCGGGGCGATTCACGCTGCCGCCATCGATCTTCATTACCGCCCGGTCCGCCCCCTCCCCTGATAGCTGCCTAGTCTAGGACTTGGGCGGGTGGTGGCAAGTGCGGGTTGCAGGGTGCGGGCATGCGTAAACGCTTACATTGGCGTTTGGACGCGAATTAACCGATTTCAGCCAGCGCGGGGGCCGGGTTTCGCCCGTTTCGTTGCCGCCAACTCGACCCACGTAGGGGCATGGTCGCTGGCCTTGGGCAGGTCACGCACCCAGCGGTCCACATTGGCATCCTTCAACCGGGCGGCTAGATCCTTCGACAGGAGCAGGTGGTCGATGCGCAGGCCCCGGTCACGGGGCCAGTGCTGGCGAAAATAGTCCCAGAAGGTGTAGATGCGCTCGTCGGGGTGCCTCTGGCGCAGGGCGTCGGTCCAGCCCTGGGCCAGGAGGCGGGCATAGGCCTCCCTGCTCTCCGGCTGGAGCAGGGCATCGCGGCGCCAGCCCTTGGGGTCGTAGATATCCTCGTCCGTGGGCACGACGTTGTAGTCACCCGCCAATACCACGGGGTGACCGCTTTTCATCAAGGCCGAAGCGTGGCGCAGGAAGCGTTCGAACCACGCCAGCTTGTAATCGAACTTCGGGCCTGGCTGCGGGTTTCCGTTGGGCAGATAGAGGCAGCCCACCAGCACCCCATGCGCCGCCGCCTCGAGGTATCGGCTCTGCGTGTCCTTCGGGTCGCCGGGCAAGCCGCGCCGGCTCTCGACCGGGTCCACCCCCTTCGCCAGGATAGCCACCCCGTTCCAGGAGGTCTGGCCCGCCCAGAGGGCGCCGTAGCCGGCGTTGTTGATCGCGTCGACCGGAAAGGCCGCGTCCGTCGACTTCAGCTCCTGCAGGCAGGCAATGTCCGGCGCCTCCCGCTCCAGCCAGGCAAGCAGATGGTCGAGGCGCGAGCGGATCCCGTTGACGTTGAAGGTGGCGATCTTCATGGGGCGCAATGTCGGGCACCCCCGGTCGACGCCCGGTGATGGCGGCGCTCGACTTTTCTGGCACGGGATTTGCCACGATCCAAGACCGAGGACATTTTGTAAAGGTGAATTACCAAACCACCCGTTTTTTTCGGTTTTCTTTACGGGCCTCGAAGAGCCGCCCCGCCTTGGTTCCATGCCATGTCCTATAAGTACAAAAAACCACCCAAATACCCATAGTTACACCGTTTTCTGCTGCGCCGCGCCATTCCGTTTAGACGGCTGGACGGCCATCCAAACGCCCGTTCGAAGCTCTGGACATCTCGAGGCGCCTGCTGTAAACCGTCAGACCAGTTCATTTGGATCGAGACAAATGAACGTTTCAGCGATGGAGTGCGGGGAGGGGTCTTCGGGGCTCCGTTCACGGCGATAGGCGGGGGCCCGTCGCCGCAGTCCCGTGCTGCCGTCATTTCGGGGCATACATTTCGGGGAAGGCATGAAAAACCAGTTTCTTTTTCGCAGGAGCGCACTCGCACTGGCGGTATGTACGTGCCTGGGCGGCGTTTCGAGCGTCTATGCGCAGTCCACTACCGGCAGCCTCAACGGCAGCGTTCCGACCGGCGGCAATGAGACCGTCGTGGTCGAAAGCGGGACAGGCTTCCGCCGCGAGTTCGCGGTGGACGCACGCGGCCGCTACGCCGCCAACCAGCTCCCGCTGGGCACCTATACGGTGACCCTCATGCGCGACGGTGCCGTTGCCGATTCACGCAAGGACGTCACGCTTCGCGTCGGCGCCAGCACTGATGTCTCCTTCAACGCGCCGGCGGCACAAGGTTCCGCGACGCAAACCGACGCGACCAGCCTCGCTGGCGTGACCGTAAGCGGTACCGTCCTGCCGAGCATCGACGTCACCTCGGTCGACTCGCGCACCGTCATCACCTCCGAGCAGCTCGCCAAGCTGCCCTTGGGTCGCAGCGCGGAAGCCATCGCGCAGCTCGCTCCCGGCGTCGTCAACAACGGCGGCGGCTTCAAGAGCGACAACGGTAATTCGGTCGTCAGCTTCGGCGGTGCCGCCGCCAACGAGAACGCGTATTACATCAACGGTTTCAACACCACCGATCCGCTCAATGCTATGGGTGGCCTGCAGCTGCCCTATGGCGCGATCGACCAGCAGGAGGCTTACACGGGTGGCTACAGCGCCCAGTACGGCCGTTCCGACGGTGGCGTGATCAGCCAGGTCGGCAAGCGCGGTACGAACGAATGGCACTTCGGCGCTCAGGTGCTCTGGGAGCCGGAGTGGGCGCGCGCCTCGGGCCCGAACCTGCATTACAGCAACACGCCGGCCTCGGCCCCGGCAGGTGACCTGTACCAGCCGAAGAGCCAGGACACACAGTGGACCACGACCACCAGCATTTACGCCGGTGGCCCGCTGATCAAGGACAAGCTGTTCTTCTTCGTCGCCGGCGAATTCGAGAAGGAGAGCCAGCGCAACGTCAACGAAGTCGGCAACACCACGCCCGCATCTGACAACACTTACAAGAACCCGCGCTGGTACAGCAAGCTCGACTGGAACATCACCGACAGCAACATCCTCGAACTCACCAGCGTGGGCGACAAGCACGAGGGCTCGGGTACGCGTTACAAATACGATTACGCGAACCTTGCGCGCACCACGACCATCGGTCCGGTAGACGACACGAAGACCGGCGGCGACCTGTGGGTGGCCAAGTACACCGGCTACATCACCGACAATCTCACCGTGAGCGCCACCTACGGCAAGATGTCCAGCAAGAACTACGACCAGGCCGGCGATTACGACCCGACCCTCGCACGCGTGGATAGCTCGACCCAGCAGAATCCCGCGCTGAACGGTGGCAAGCCTATCCAGAACAGCCAGGTCGCTGACATCAGCTTGCCGGGCCGTGGCAACAAGACCAACAACCTGCGCTTCGATGTCGCCTACACGGCCGGCGATCACACGATCTCCGTCGGTATCGACAACGTGAAGTCGCAGATCCTGGACTTCGGCACCAACAGCCCCGGTCCGGGCTATACCTGGACGTATGGCGTGCAGAAGGACCCGACCGTCGCCATCGACAACACACCGGGCCAGAACTTCGTGCCGGCGCCGGCCCTGTTCCCGAATGGCCAGAGCGGTTACTGGGTCAACAAGGCCGTCGTCGCGAACGCGGTGAACGTGCGCTCCGACCAGAAGGCGCAGTACATCGAAGACAAATGGCAGGTCAGCGATCGCTGGCTGGTCTCCATTGGCCTGCGCAACGACCAGTTCACCGACTACAACCAGAATGGCGAGGCCTTCATCAAGCAGACCTCACCACAGTGGGCTCCGCGCCTGGGTGCCGCGTGGGACGTCAACGGTGACGGCAGCTTCAAGGTCTACGCCAACGCGGGCCGCTATTACCTCGGCCTGCCCCTCAACCCCGCTACCGGCGCTGCCGCTGGCTACACGGCAACCCAGCAGTACTTCACGTACTCCGGCATCGACCCGGTGACCGGTGCGCCGACGGGTCTCACGCAGTTCAGCAATGTCGTATCGGGCAACAACTCGTACGGTATTGCTCCTGACCCGCGCACGGTTGCCGGCAAGGGCCTGAAGGCCGAGAACCAGGACGAGTACATCGTAGGCTTCGACAAGACGCTCACCGAGAACTGGACGTACGGCGCCAAGCTGACGGTCCGCAAGCTGAACTCGGTCATCGATGACTTCTGCGATATTGGCCTGGTAACCGACAAGGCTGCCGCGCTCGGCTATACCGTGGGTTCGACCAACAGCTGCTACCTGGTGAACGGTGGTCAGGCCAACACCTTTACCGTTCTCGATACGAGCGGGAATGCGCAGGAAGTGCCGCTCAGCCGCGAAGAGATGGGCATGCCGAAGCCGAAGCGTCGCTACTACGCCGCGGAGCTTTACATGACGCATGAGTTCGACGGCGTCTGGTACGGCAAGTTCGACTATGTGTTCTCGCGCTCGTACGGCGATACCGAGGGCCAGTCCCGCACCGATACGCGTCAGAACGGTGCCGCCGGCAGCGTCGACTGGGACAACCAGTACGTCATGGCCAATTCCAATGGCGAGCTCGGCAACGACCATCCCCATGTGTTCAAGGCCTACGGCTACTGGCAGATCGCTCCTGAGTGGCAGGCGTCAGGCAACTTCACGGCCGCCAGCGGCGGCCCGCAGAATTGCCTCGGCTACTACGGCGACGGCGTCACCAACCCGGATCCGGCGCACTACGGCAGCTCGTACCACTCGTGCGATGGCAAGCCGTCGCCTCCGGGTTCCGCGGGTCGTCTGCCCTGGACCTTCCAGCTGGATCTCGGCGTCACGTACCGTCCGGAGTGGGCGGCGTCGAAGCTGGCGTTCTCTGCGAATGTGTTCAACGTGCTGAACGAGCAGCGTGCGACGTTCCGTTACCCGACCGAGTACAGCTCGCCTGGTACGCCGCATCCGTACTACGGCGTTGCACTGATCACCCAGGACCCGCGTTACGCGCGCCTGGCTGTGTCGTACGACTTCTAAGAACGCTGAAACCCTTTTACATCCCTGTGTAACTCTTGCGCCCCCTTCGGACTCCGGCTCCTCCCCAGCCGGTTTCCGAAGCCGGGCGCTCTTTTTTTAGAAGGAGCAGCTAGCGAACCTCACCCGAAGCAGCCACCACCATTTCGATGTAACCAAGGATCTCCGCCACGCTGAGCTCGAAGACCCCCGCATCGCCATTGTCATAGGCCTGGCGCCAGACGGCGTAGCCGCTCTCCCAGGCCGTGTCCTCGTCGGATGCCGTGGTCAGCTCGCGCAGGCTCTTGTCCAGCGTGGTGCGCAGCACCGCAGCATGGTGCATCGCAGGCTGGGCGCCCCCCGGCACCCGGTGGTTGCGCAGCTTCACGCCAAGGATGGAGATGTGGAACACCTCCCCGTCGTCCGGCTCGATGCCCACCTTTCGGATGACAACGCGCGAGCCTTCCTCACCGGGGCGGTGGTCGTAGGTCCAGACCTGGCCCTCAGCGTAGTCGGGCTTCGTCATCGGTAGCACCTTGTTCCAGCGGGGATTTGCATCTTAAAGGTTGGGTCCCCCCGAGGATATGGATTATCCTTGACAGAACGACGCGCGAGGCAGCGCGGCCTCGAGGGCCGCTTCCCCAGCTGATCCCCGGCTTCCGCGCCTGTGCGGCGGTTCCGTCACTACGACTTCGAGGTTCGAACAGACCATGGTGGCATTGGCGACCGAGCACGTGATCGACGTGCACCACTGGAACGACACGCTTTTCAGCTTCCGCACCACGCGCGATCCCGGTTTTCGCTTCGAAAGCGGGCATTTCGTGATGATCGGCCTGGAAGTGGAAGGCCGCCCGCTGATGCGGGCGTACTCGATCGCCAGTGCGCATTACGAAGAGCACCTGGAGTTTTTCAGCATCAAGGTGCAGGACGGCCCGTTGACCTCCCGGCTGCAGCACCTGAAGCCCGGCGACCCGATCATCGTCAGCCGCAAGCCCACCGGCACGCTGGTCCTTAACGACCTCAAGCCGGGCAAGCGGCTGTACCTGTTGGGCACGGGCACGGGCCTGGCGCCCTTCCTCTCGATCATCCGCGACCCGGAAACCTACGAACGCTTCGACACCATCGTGCTCGCGCACGGCGTTCGCCACGTGAACGACCTGGCTTACTCGGAATACATCGAGAAGGTGCTGCCCGAGCACGAGTATCTGGGCCCACTGGTGCGCGAGAAGCTCCTCTACTACCCCACGGTCACGCGTGAAGAGTTCCGCAACCGTGGTCGCATCACGGATGCGATTGCCGATGGCGAGATGGCACGGAGCCTTGGCCTGCCGCAGATCAATCCTGCCGAAGACCGCGTGATGCTCTGCGGCAGTCCTTCGATGCTGGACGATATCTGCGTGCTGCTGGACGGCGAGGGTTTTCAGGCGTCGCCGCGTACGCGGGAGCCGGGGGACTATGTGATCGAGCGGGCGTTTGTGGAGAAGTAAGCTGGCCCGCTGCCGCGGGATCGCCGCTGAAGCGGCTCCCACATGGCCTGATCTACATGACCTGATCTACATGGCCTGATCTGCATGGCCCGATCTACATGGCCCGATCTACATGGCCCGATCAGCGGCGGATGCGGCCCTGGCCCTCGTTGTCCCAGTAGCCGAAGATGCGCCGTGCGATGAGCTTGTAGAGGCGTTTCCCGGTGGCGCGCCAGAGCCGTGAGTGGGGCGCTGGCGCCGAGAGGATCGCCCGCTGCCGGGCGGAAAGACGGTCTGGCGCATAGGTTCGTTTGTGCTTGAGCAGGTGGCGCAGGTCTTCTCGCGCCAGCAGGCGGAACAGGCGGCCACGGCGGCCGCGGGTCCACGCTATCTGGAAGTCCACCAGGCCAGGCGAGCCGTCTTCGCGAACCAGCCAGTTCGGTTCCTTGGCCAGGTCGTTATGAACGATGCCGCGCCGGTGCAGCCTCGCGAGCAGGCGCAGGGCGTCACGGTAATACGCCGGATCCAGCGGTTTTCCCACCTGCATCGGTTCGCCAGCCATGTAGCTGCGCTCGAGCACGCGCCCGTTCCACGCCAGCAGTCGCGGAACACCATCCATGCCGTCGAGACGGCCCAGAGCGCGCGCTTCACGCGCAGCGGCCCGGCGGGCAAACCCGCGCGYCCACCAGCGCGCCGCGGCAATGTCGCGACGAATCAACAGCACGCCATGGCGCTCGACACGCTCGATGCGGCCGAGCTCGTCGGCTTTGAGGAGGGTGACGGTTTCTGTCGTCGCGTCGTGCACGCTTTTCCTTCGGTTCGTTGACGCTTCCTGCGCTGCGGGAGGGCTACGCTAAGATGCGAGCCTTGCAGGGAGGAATTGCCGACATGCTGGTGCGACACATCCTGTCGCTGGTCTTTGCCACGGTCGGCCTTGCAGCCTGCCGCGGCGGAACGGACCGGACGAACGGCGGGGACTCGCCGCCGCCCGCACGGGCGAGCGTCGACAAGGATACCGAATCCGGCCAGGAGGGCCTGTATACGATGGAATTGTCCCTTCCCGACCTGCCTCCGAAGGCCGAGCCGCTGCGCGCGACCATCGAGCGCTACGTGGGTCGGCAGAAACGCGCCTTCATGGACAGCCTTGAGGCCCCCGGCGCGCGTGAACGCGCGCGGGAGCTTCCCTGGGACCTGAACCTGGATATCGCGATCGCCTCGCGTACGGACCGCTTCATCAACGTGCAGGTCGACGGCTCCGCCTTCACCGGAGCGGCGCATCCGGCAGCCATCGTGGACAGTTTCACCTACGACGTCGAAGCCCGTCGTGTCGTCGGCCTTCGCGAACTGTTCGCCGACCCGCATGCCGCCGAGAAGGCTTTTGCCGCCGAGGCGCGCCGGCAGCTGCTTACCGCCCTGGACGACCAGGACGAGCCGCTTGCGTCGGACAGTCAGCAGATCGATGCCGGTACGGAACCGGGCAAGGACCACTTTCGCGTGTTCAGCCTGCTGACGGGGCCGGACAACAAGGTGCACGGCCTGACCTTCATCTTCCCGCCCTACCAGGTGGCCTCGTACGCCGCCGGCCCGCAGGCCGTGGACGTCCCCAGCGACGCCTTTTCGGCCTACCTGAAACCGGAATATCGCGGGGCATTTCGTTGATGGACCTCTTCCTCTACGTGCTCGCCACCGTCCTGATCATCGGAGGCCTGGCGGGCGCCATCCTGCCCGTCCTGCCCGGTGTCCCGATGATCTTCGGCGGTATCTGGCTGGCCGCCGCGGTCGACGAGTACAACCACCTCGGCTGGGGATGGCTGGTGGCGATCGGCGCGGTCGCAGTGCTGGGTATCGCGGTCGATTTCATTTCCGGTTCCCTCGGTGCAAAGAAAATCGGCGCCAGTCCGCGTGCGCTCTGGGGCGCGGGTATCGGAACCACCATCGGCATGTTTTTCGGTCTTCCCGGGCTTCTCATCGGCCCCTTCGCGGGCGCCGTGATCGGCGAGCTATGGTCGGGCAAGAGCATCCTTCGCTCGGCCCATGTCGGCGTCAGCACCTGGTTCGGCATGCTGCTTGGCGTCGTTGCCAAGGTCGTGCTTTCGTTTCTGATGATCGGCATGGCCGGCCTCGCCCTCCTCTTCAGCTGACCGGCCATTCGGCACATTGGCCGGACCCGGGCACAGCGGCTAGTCTCGGCGGATCATCACGGGGAGACACCCATGTTCCGACGACTGACCCTCGCCGCCACCATCACGCTCACCATCGGCGCCGCCCAAGCGCAGGACACCAAGCCGGCCGACTGGATCGCGCGCAGCAACGCGGACGCCCAGACCCTGCTCGACATCACGGCCCGCTTCAGTCCGGAAACGGCAACCGATATCGGGGTGAAGGGCTACGATGAAAAAACGGCAGACCTGGGCCCCGACGCCGACAAGCGACAGCGCGAGGCGCTCGTCGCCGCGCGCGCGAAGTACGCGCAACGCCTTGCGGACGAAAAGGATCCCAACGTCCATCAGGACCTACAGATCCTGCTCAAGCAGATCGACGGCAGCATCAAGGGCATCGACCTCAACGACAAATACCTGCTGCCCTGGTACGACGCGGGCCAGATCGTCTTCAGTGGCGAGTTCTCGTTGCTCAACCAACAGAGCACGCCGGAACAGAACAAGGCTGCCCTCGGCCGCCTGAAGTGCTATGTCGGCATGGCCCCCGGTTGCACGCCGCTGGTCGACGAGGCGCGTGCGCGCACCAACGAGAAGATAGGCGATAAAGCGTTGCTCGGGCCCGTGAAGGCCGACGTGGAACAGAAGCTCGGCAACACGCAGCGCTATGTCGATGGCATCCGCAAACTCTTCGCCGAGAAGAAAGTCGCGGGCAGCGAGGAGGCCATGGCGAAGCTGGACAAGCAACTGAAGGATTACAACGCCTGGGTAACCAAGACCGTGCTACCGCACGCGCGCACGGACTTCCACCTGCCCGAGCCGCTGTATACCTACAACCTCGAACAGGTCGGCCTCGACATCGCGCCGCGTGACCTGATCGGTCGTGCACAGCTGGAGTTCATGGAAACGACCTATGCGTTGCAGGCGCTCGCGCCCGTCGTCGCAAAGGCCGAGGGGCTACCCAATGGTGACTATCGCGAGGTGCTCAAGGGGCTGAAGAAAAAGCAGCTCGCCAAGGACAAGGTGGAGCCCACCTATCACGAGGTCCTGCTGAAGATTGAAGACACGATCCGCAAGCAACGTATCGTCGAGCTGCCGCAGCGGCAGATGGCCATGCGTGTTGCCTCCGAAGCGGAGAACGCGCGCACGCCCGCACCGCACATGGATCCCCCACCCTTTGTCGGCAACACCGGTCAACGTGGCACCTTTGTCCTCACCACGGGTAACCCGCCCACCAGTGGCGAGAAGACGCAGATGTACGACGACTTCACCTTCGAAGCCGCGGCGTGGACGTTGACGGCACACGAGGGTCGGCCCGGTCACGAGCTGCAATTTGCCGCCATGGTCGAGCAGGGCGTGTCGCTCACGCGCAGCCTGTTCGCCTTCAATAGTGTGAACGTGGAAGGCTGGGCGCTCTATTCCGAAATGGAAATGATGCCGTACGAGCCGCCGGCAGGTCAGTTCGTCGCGCTGCAGTTCCGCTTGCTGCGTGCGGCGCGCGCCTTCCTCGATCCGATGCTCAACCTGGGGTTGATCGATCGCGATCGCGCGCACGACATCCTCGTCAACGACGTGGGCCTGTCCGAGCCCCTGGCACGCCAGGAACTCGATCGCTACACGCTGAACAGCCCCGGTCAGGCTACGGCCTACTTCTACGGCTACACACGCATTCTGCAACTACGCGCGGAAACGCAGGTCCGGCTGGGCAAGAAGTTCGATCGCAAGGCCTTCAACGATTTCCTGATCGCCCAGGGCCTGCTCCCGCCGGACCTGCTGGCCGAAGCGGTGCGTACGCGCTTCGTTCCGGAGCAGGAAAAGAAAGGCGGCTAGCCGGCCAGGCGCCGGCCCGTGGTCAACGGGCCGGCGCGTCGGGAATGACGTAAAGCAACACCGCCAGGAAATGCAGGACGCTGCCGGCCAGGACGAAAACATGCCAGATGGCGTGATGGAAAGGCAGCTTCCGCGCCAGGTAGAACGGCACGCCCAGCATGTAAGCCAGGCCGCCGCCGAAGAGCAGAAGCAGGCCGCCCGTTTCCACGTGCTCGCGCAGCGGCTCGATCGCGATCACCGCGACCCAGCCCATCAACACGTACATCAACACCGCGGCCTTGCGGTACCGCTTGAGAATGCCGAGTTCGGCCAGGCTGCCGATGATCGCCAGGCCCCAGATCGTGCCGAACAGACCCCAGCCCCACGCGCCCGGCAGGGCAAGCAGCGTGAACGGTGTGTAGGTTCCTGCAATGAGCAGGAAGATCGCGATGTGATCGAACGTGCGTAGCACGCGCTTGGCCGCGACGCCGGGGATCGAGTGGTACAGCGTCGATGCGGTGTAGAGCAGGACCAGCGTGCTGCCGAAGACCGAACTGGCCACCACGGCGCGCTGGCTGCCATACATCGCCGAGAACGAAACGAGGACGGCCAGCCCGGCGATGCTCAGCACGATGCCAATGGCGTGGATCACGCTGCTGGCAACTTCCTCGGCGAAGGGATAGCTCGGTTGGACGCTTTCGGTGGCCATGGCAATTCCGGACGGCACAAAGAACGAAGCGTAACCGATGCCGCGTGTTGTTGCGAAACACTCTCAATTGGACCCACGGCGCGGACACGGACATTGACCTGCATGCATCCCGCGTTGTTCCATGGGCCATGACACTCGAACTGCTCGTGCACATCGGTCGTCTTCCTCCGCAAGGCGCGGGGCTGCGTGCCGCGCTGGCCATCGCCACGCGCATCGACGCAAGACTCGACGGCATGCACGTGGTGGACCTGCCTGCGGCCGCCTTCACGGTTCCCGAAGCGGTACCGATGCAGCTGGATGCGGTCCGGCAGCGCTCCACCGACGCCAAGGCGGTCGGTGCGGACTGGACGGCACTGCTCGAGTCGCGGGGCCTCAAGGGCAACTGGCGAGTGGGCAATGGCGACACCGTCACCCTCCTGTGCCATGCCTCCGCCGGTTACGACATGCTCGTCATGGAGCGCTCGTCGACCATGCGCGGCGATGCACCGGTCGGCTTCGGTGTCGTCTCACGCACCGTCTTCGGCGCCAGCCGCGGGGTGCTCGTGGTACCCGAGGCGGCACCCGTCGAGACCCTGGGCGAACACGTGCTGGTGGCCTGGAGCGGAAGCCGCGAATCCGCGCTGGCCGTGCGCTCGTCGCTTCCGCTACTGCGCAAGGCCGCCCGGGTCACCGTCATCGACGGTAGCCGCGATGAAGATCTCGATACCTGCGCCCTGCCCGACACCGACATCTGTGGCTGGCTCGACACCCATGGCGTGAAGGCCGAGGTGCGCCGGCTGGATGCTGCCGCCCAGCCAGCGCCGGGACCGGCGCTTCTCGACCTCGCGCATCAGGAGGGGGCCGATCTCATCGTCATGGGCGCCTGGGGGCGGTCGCGGTTATCGGAGATGGTCTTGGGCGGGACCACCCGATTCCTGTTCATGCAGTCCGATGTGCCGATGCTGGTTGCGCACTGAGGCGACCCCGGAGGAGCATCGCCGCTGAAGCGGCTCCCACATTTACCTACTGGGCCGTCTAGACGGCCCTCTTGCAAGTTCCTGCGAAGCCTGCCTACTCTGCAACCGGACCTGAACACGATCCCCGCCGGTCCCCACCGGCCGTGTTCCCGACCATGCCTTACCTTCCCCCACGTTGCAGGAGGTGGCTCATGTCGTTCGCTCGTCCGCAATCCCTGGCCGGGGTTCACCCGGATACCGTCCGCATCGTCGCCATGAGTGCAGCCATTGCACTGAATGCCGCTGCGCTCATTGCCGTCATGCGACCCATGGTCGCGCACATGGTCGACGCGCCGGCGTTGCCCAAGGCATTCGTTCTCCAGTTCGTCGAACCGCCTCCGCCGGTGAAACCGCCCCCGCCGATCGAGCTCGAGCRCCTGCCGACCAAGGCACCTGTCATTACCCACGTGCAGAAGCAGGTCGAAGCACCGCCGGTCGTCGCACCGCCCGTCGCCAGCGACGAAGGCTCGGCACCGATGGTGCCGCCCGCACCGGCGGTCGATACGATCGCCCCGCCCTCCGTCCAGGCCGGACCGGTCGAGGCCACCCTGGCCTACGTCGCCGCACCCGCGCCGAAGTACCCCGCCCAGGCCATTCGCGGCCACATGCAGGGCACGGTGACGCTACGCGTGCTTGTGGACGAGACCGGTAAGCCGCTGGATGTCGTCATCGAGTCCAGCAGCGGGCACGATCTGCTCGACCGCGCCGCTCGCGATCAGGTCCTGGCCAGGTGGCGCTTCCAGCCGGCGCAGGCGTATGGACACACGGTCCAGGCCTGGGCGCGCATCCCGGTCACCTTCGACTTGAGAAGTATCTAAGGTACGGTAACGAAACGCCCCGGCTAGGCCGGGGCGTTTCACTCAGCGGTGGGTGGCGGGCATCACGACCACATCCGGGCGGCGCGACGACCGCGCGATGGCCCAGACGATGAAGGCCAGGAAGGCCACCGGCAGAAGCACGGGCAACAGGGCCAGGGCGACGACAGGCGCTACCAGCAGCATCGCCACGCCGCCGATCACGGCGCCCAGGATGCCGCCGACGATGCTGAAAACGCCGCCAATGATGCCGAACACCAGCTTCAGCACGGCGCCGAGCAGCGCGAAGACCAGCCAGAAACCAACGGCAAGGACGACGAGCGAGGTGAGGACGATCATGGCTTTACTCTCCGTGGGTCGATAGCCGCCAGGGGGCGGTTCCGACAGTTCGATGCGGCCTGCCTGGAAAGAGTTTAAACCGACTCTCGAAAGTCCCGGGTTACGAGTGTTTAACGGGGCCCATGCTCCACTTCCCGCCAGTTGATTTCATGTGGACGGCCTCGGGCCATGGGTAAGCGCTCCTCCATCATCAAGACCTTGCGGGACATCGCGCTCGATCATTCGGACGTGGAGCACCCCGACCTCGCCTCCATGGGGCGGGAGATCGGCCGCGTGCTGCATGGCCGCAGCGCCGATGTCATCGAAGCGCTGGGGCCGTTGCGCGAACGTCGCCGCGGCTTCGAACGCTGGATGGTCGCCGAGCGCGCGCGCCCGGGTGTCAGCATCCTGGTCCTCGCCTGGCCGCCGGGCTATGCCACGCCGGTGCACGATCACGGCGGACTCTGGGGTCTCGAAGCCATGATCGCGGGTGCTCTGGAAGTGGAATCGTTCGACAAGGACGACACCGACCATTCACTGCGCAGCACTGGCCGGACCTGGCTCGGCCCGGGCGATGCGACCTGGTTCGAAGCCGCCGAAGCCCACGCACACCGCTGCCGCAATTTGTCGCGGCATGACACGGCGCTCACGCTTCACGTGTACGGTGGCGATCTGGCACAGTACCTCGCGTATGAGCAGCCCGGTCCTTCGGGACACTGGATCGCACGACCGAGGCAATCGATTATTGCGGGACGCCTGACGGCCTGACGGTCTAACGGCCCTCCACCCCAACCCAAGGGCGAAGGACCAAAGCATGTTTCATAAAGTCGCCATCATCGGCGGTGGCGCAGCAGCGGCGACGCTGGTGAGCGAATTGCTGGAGCGTCGTACGCCCCGGCCGTTACACCTGAACTGGTATGCCGGCGCCCCGGGCGCCGGGCGCGGTGTCGCCTACGGCACGCCGTCCGAACGCCACCTGCTCAATGTCCGCGCCGCTTCCATGGGCATGTTCGTCGGCAAGCCGGGCGGTTTCCTCGAGTACGCACAGGCGCTGGATCCGACGGTGAAAGGCTCGGATTTCCTGCCTCGCCGCCTGTATGGCGATTTCCTGCAGTCTCGCGTCGAACAGGCGGTCAAGAACGCCGGTTCGTTCGGACACGACGTGAACGTCATTCCTTTCATGGCCGAGTCGTTGGTGCCTTCCAGTGAAGGCGTGACGATCGGTTATGGCGATGAAGTCGCGCACGCGGAAGCGGCGGTGCTGGCCATCGGCTCACTGCCTCCCCGCCCGTTGCCCGGCGTGGAAGATGCCGCCATCGCCAGTGGCCGATACGTCACCGATCCCTGGCCGTACCTCGTTTCCGCGCCTGCGGATGAGCGGCCGCTGCGCGTGCTGGTGATCGGCCTCGGTCTCACCGCCGTCGATGTCGTGCTCGAACTCTCCGCGCGCTGGCCGAAGGCGAACTTCACCGCCCTCTCCCGTCACGGCAAGTTGCCCGAGCCGCATCTGGCTTCCGCCTCCGCGCCGGGCGAGAAAGACGCCGAACTGATCGAATCGTTACGCGACGACGCCAACGTGCGCGCCTGGATACGCGCCCTGCGCGACGCCGCGGCGGAAGCCGACGACTGGCGTACGCTGGTCGACGGCCTGCGACCGTATACGCAATCGTTGTGGGCCGACTTGCCCGAAGGCGAGCGTGCACGATTCCTCCGTCACGCCCGTTGGGCCTGGGAGCGGGCGCGCCATCGTATGCCGCCGCAGGTCGCGGCCTCCATCGCCGACCTGGAGCGCGCCGGCCGCCTCACGCGTGGGCGTGGGCGCATGCGTGGCGTCTCGCTTTCCCTCGAGGGTGCGCTGGACGTCAAGCGCTTGGTTCCGGGTGGCGGTGAAGCGGTCGAGTCCTACGATATCGTCATTCAGACCGTCGGCCTCAATACCGACACGCTGCGCACCGAGCATCGTCTGGTGCGCCAGCTGGTGATCGACGGCCTGGTCAAACCCGATCCGCTCGGTCTGGGCTTCGCCGCGCTGCCGGACGGCCATCTGCTCGATGGCAACGGCCGGCCGCGCTCGAATCTTTTTGCGATCGGTAGTCTGCTTCGTGGCGCGTTGTGGGAATCGACGGCGATCCCGGAAATCCGCAAGCAGGCCCAGAGCGTGGCGAACATGCTCATGGCCGAGAGTGCCGAGCGCGTCCACTCGCGCTAGGTCAGGAAAAGCCCGCGAGAACGACCTTGCCGATGGTCTTGCCGCTCTCGAGCATGGCGTGCGCCTTGCGCAGGTTGGCCGCGTTGATCGCACCCACGTTCTCGCGCATCGTCGTCCTGATCACGCCCGCATCGACGAGGTTCGCCACCTCGTCGAGGATCCGACCCTGCTCGGCCATGTCCTCGGTGTGGAACAGCGAGCGCGTGTACATGAGCTCCCAGTGCAACGACAGGCTCTTGCGCTTCATCAGGCGGATGTCGATCGGCTCGGCGGGGTCGTCGATCAGGCCGAACTTGCCGTGCGGCTTGAGCAGCTCGACCAGTGCCGGGAAATGGTCTTCGGTGCGCGTCAGGCCGAGTACGTAGTCGACACCCTCCGGCGCCACCGCTCTTACTTCATCGACCAGTGACTTCGAGTGGTCCACCACGTGGTGTGCGCCCATCGCCTCGACCCATTCACGCGTTTCCGGGCGCGAGGCCGTACCGATGATGGTGAGGCCCGTGAGCCGGCGCGCGAGCTGCACGGCGATGGAACCGACACCACCCGCGGCGCCGACCACCAGCAACGTGGCAGGCCGACCCGGCGTACCGTGTGCAATGCCCATGCGCTCGAACATCAGCTCCCACGCGGTCACGGCGGTGAGCGGCAGGGCCGCGGCTTCGGCCATGCTCAGTGTGGACGGCTTACGGCCGACGAGACGTTCGTCGATCACGTGGAACTCGCTGTTGGCACCCGGCCGGTCGAGCGCGCCGGCGTACCACACGGCGTCGCCGACCTTGAAGCGCCGCACTTCCGGGCCAACCGCGACCACGGTGCCTGCGGCGTCCCAGCCGAGCACCTTGTCGGCACCTTCCGGATCGGTGTTCTTGCGGATCTTGGTGTCCACCGGGTTGACCGAGATGGCCTCGACCTTGACCAGCAGGTCGCGCCCCCTCGCCTCGGGCGTGGTCAGCTCGACATCGAGCAGGCTCTGCGGATCGGTCACGGGAAGCGGGGTGCGATAGACGACGGCTTTCATGGAGCTCTCCTGGAGGTCAGGCGCCTTCGGCCACCACGGTCACGGGACGGCGGCGTTCGAGCGCAACGCTGGCCATCGTAGCAAGCAGGCCGGCCACGGTGACGCCGGCGCCGGTCAGGCTCACCATCGGCATCGAATAACCGGCCGCGAGCACCGCGCCACCCAGCCACGCGCCGCCAGCGTTGCCCAGATTGAAAGCGGCGATGTTCAACGTGGAGGCCAGGTTCGGCGCATCACCCGCGACATGCACCACACGGGACTGCAACGGTGCGATCGTGGCAAACGCAGCAATGCCCCAGAGGAACACGGTGACGATGGACGCGACGGTCGAATGCATCGTCCAGGCGAACGCGACCAGAAGCGCGGTAAGCACCACCAGGATCCCCATCAGCGAGGGCATCAGCTTCCAGTCGGCCAGGCGGCCGCCGAGCATGTTGCCGATGGTGGTGCCGAGGCCGAACAGAACGAGCACGGCACCGGTCCAGTGGGGGCTGACATGCGACTGCTCCTGCAGGATCGGCGCGATGTAAGTGAACACGGTGAACACGCCGCCGAAGCCCAGCACTGTCATGCCCAGGGCGATCAGGGCCTGCGGCTCGCGCAGCACGCGCAACTCGCGACGCATGTCCGGCGCCTTGAGGTTGG
The DNA here is from genome assembly GCF_056401735.1 of Luteibacter sp. P4_D7_3. Classification (NCBI taxonomy): domain Bacteria; kingdom Pseudomonadati; phylum Pseudomonadota; class Gammaproteobacteria; order Lysobacterales; family Rhodanobacteraceae; genus Luteibacter; species Luteibacter sp. P4_D7_3. Next base: position 36,518 of record NZ_JBFUIT010000004.1, on the reverse strand, counting down.
GCAGCGAGGGAACGAAGCGGGCCACACCCAGCGCGGCGATCACGCCCAGCGCCGTCACCGCCCAGAACGTGGAGCGCCAGCCGGCCCACTGACCAAGGAAGGTACCGAAGGGCACGCCAAGCACGTTAGCCAGCGTAAGCCCGGCAAACATCAGGGCGATGGCACGAGCGCGCTGGTTGGCCGGGACCAGGTGTGCGGCGACGACGGCACCGATGCCGAAGAACGAGCCGTGACAGAAGGCGGCCACCACGCGCGCCACCATCAGCACGTCGTAGTTCGGCGCGATGGCGCACAGGGCATTGCCGAGGATGAACAGGCCCATCAGCAGCAAGAGGGCGTGTTTGCGCTCCATCTTCGCGGTGAACGCGGCAAGCAGCGGCGCGCCAACGGCCACGCCCAGGGCGTAACCGGAGACAAGCATGCCAGCGGAGGGAATACTCACCTTCAGGTCGGTAGCGACTTCCGGCAGCAGCCCCATGATCACGAACTCGGTGGTACCGATCGCGAAGGCGGCTACGGCCAGTGCCAGCAGGGGCAGGCGGGACGGAGAGGGGTTCATGCGTTAGGCTCGTTGGAAAGCGATAACGTGGATTGTCCGCCCCAGGCCCTTATGCACATACACCCGCACGCGACAAAGACTCTTGCCGCAGGATTGAAGATCAGGGTCGGAAGCCCATGATCACGTCAATGATCGCGATCGCCGCGCTGGCCCTGCATGTCGCGGGGATCTTCGCCGGCATGCATGCCGTGATGCATACACGCACGGCGCAGGGGGCCTTCGCATGGGTGCTTGGGCTGGTCTTCCTGCCCTACGTGACCCTCGTCCCCTACGTCTTCCTGGGCGCCAGCCACTTTGGCGGCTACGTCGACCTGCACCGCCAGCGCCAGGCACGCTTCTTCATGCTCCACGAGGAAGCCGAACTCTCGGCGCGGCCCGGCCTGCTTCCGGTGACCACCCCCGTGGGCGATGAGCGATATGACGCCATCGGCCGCATGCTGAAGACGGCGATGCACGGCGGCAACGGGCTGGCGCTGCACATCGATGGCGAGGCCGCCTTCAAGGCCATGTTCGCCGCCATCGCACGCGCGGAACACTACGTCCTGGTGCAGTTCTTCATCATCCACGACGACGTGCTGGGTCGACGCCTGCGCGATGCCCTGCTCGAGCGGGCAGCCGCCGGTGTAGAAGTGTGCCTGCTCTACGACGGCATCGGCAGCCACGATCTCCCCTCCAGCTATATCGAGGCCTTGCGCAGCGGAGGCGTGAACGCACACCGCTWCGCGACGCGACGCTGGCGCAATCGCTTTCAGCTGAATTTCCGCAATCACCGCAAGGTGCTCGTCGTCGATGGCGTGCGCGGGTTTGTCGGTGGCCTGAATGCGGGCGACGAATACCTGGGCTCGAAGCCGCCGCTGTCGCCGTGGCGCGACACGCACATGGAAATCGAAGGCCCCGCCGTCGCCGACCTGCAACGCGTCTTCGCCGAAGACTGGTACTGGGTCACCGGTGAACGGCCGCCGTCGTCACCGCCGCCGGAGCGCTGCGGCCGCGCCAATACGATGATCGTCGCGACCGGCCCGGCCGACCGCCAGGAAAGCTGCTCGCTGTTTTTCACCCAGGCCATCCATGCGGCGAAGCACCGCGTATGGATTACCACGCCCTACTTCGTGCCCGACCAGGCCGTGTTCGGCGCGCTGCGGCTGGCCGTGTTTCGCGGCGTGGACGTGCGCATCCTCATTCCCTGCCGTCCCGACCATCGCACCGTGTTCATGGCCTCCACGCTCTATGCCCACGAAGCCACCCTGGCTGGCATCCGCATGTTCCGATACCAGCCCGGCTTCATCCACCAGAAAGTGATGCTGGTGGACGACGACACCGCCGTCGTCGGCAGCATGAACATGGACAACCGCAGCTTCCGCCTGAACTTCGAGATCACGGCGTTGAACGTGGACGAGACGTTTGCCGGCGAGGTGGAAGCGATGCTGACCCACGACTTCGCCCAGTCCGAAGAGGTCAACCAGAACGACTACGATCGACTGACCTACCTGCAACGCGTGGCGCTTCATGTAGCACGCCTCTTCGACCCTGTCCTTTGATATGGGCGCCTTTGTAGGAGCCGATTTATCGGCGATAGGGTGCTCGCGAGAACGTTGCCCGCTGCCGCGGGATCGCCGATGAATCGGCTCCTACAAAAAAACCAGCTTAGGGAACCGACATGCTCCGCAGCCTCGCCTTTCTCACCGCCTTTCTCACCGCYATGATCGCCACCGGCGCTTCCGCCGCCCCCGCGACCTTCGTCGAACGCAGCGTGGACGTCCATGGCAAGACCTACCGCTACCAGGTGTTCGTTCCCGTCGATGTGGATGGCAAGCATCCTGCCGTGGTCCTGTTCCTGCATGGCAGCGGCGAGCGCGGCAACGACAACCAGGCGCAGCTGTCGCAGGGCCTGCCGCCGTGGTTGAAGCAGCACACCGATTTCCCGGCCGTCGTGGTGATTCCGCAGGCGCCGAACGATACCGAGTGGACCGACAAGGTCGATGCCGACATGGCCCTGGCCGCGCTCGAGAAGACCGTGAAGGAATTCCACGGCGACCGTAAACGCCTGTACCTTACCGGCTTGTCCATGGGCGGTTTCGGCTCGTGGCAGATCGCTGCCGATCACCCGGGCATGTTCGCTGCCGCGGCCATCATCTGCGGTGGTGTCGAACCGCTCCCGGGCGACGGTCGCAACCTTTACGTGCACGGCGTACCCAAGGGCGACGATGCGTATGCCTGGGTGGCGAAGAAGATCGGCAAGCTGCCGGTGTGGATCTTCCACGGTGGCGACGACAACGTGGTGCCGACCGAACAGTCACGCCGCATGAACGCGGCGCTGATCGAGCGCCACGCCGTCGTGAAATACACCGAATTCCCCGGCGTGAATCACGGCTCGTGGGAAAAGGCCTATGCGACGCCCGACCTGTGGGACTGGATGTTCAGCCACAGGACCTAGGGCAATTCCTGTAGGAGCCGATTCATCGGCGATCGGGTGCTCGCGATAACCCTGCCCCGCTGCCGCGGGATCGCCGATGAATCGGTTCCCACAGGGAACAGCGCGTTACGAAGAGCGCATGCCGGCGAGGAGGCGCTTGAAGCCGCCGGAGAACATCGCCCAACCGATGCACGCGCCGATCAAGGCGCCGACGATGTCGAAGAACACGCGCAGGCCGATGGCATCCGGATCGTGTACGGCGGCGAGCTTCAGCTGCAAGAGTGTCAACGACTGCAGCGGCGCCATGGTGAAGTAGAGCAGGTCCCACATGTCCTGACCGCCGCCGATCGCCACCGCGAGAACGAAGGCGATGGAAATCTCCTTGCCATCGCTCCAGCCGTTGGGTTTACCGGCGAATGCGTGGAGCAGCGCGTAGACGATGATGCCGACGAGCAAGGCGATCCCACCCGATTCCAGGGCGCCGAGAACGCCAAAGTCCATCCAGCTGCGGTCGTACGGCATGTAGGAAACTCGTAAGGGATCAGGCGGCCATTATGCCCGCGCATTGGCCCGTTGATCGCGCGGCGGTGCATCGCGGCCGAATCGCAGGTAGAGCGACGTCGAGAGGATCGCCGCCGCCAGCGACGTGAAGCCGGCCACGAGGAAGATCGCCGGATAGTCGTACAAGCCGGCGATCCAGCCGCCCACCGGGCCGGTCAGGCCCAGAGCGACGTCCAGAAACACCGAATAAGCGCCGAGCGCAGCGCCGCGGTTGTGCGTGCTGACGCGCCCCACGGCTTCCACACCCAGGGCCGGGAAGACGAGGGCGAAGCCCGAGCCGGTCAGCGCAGCGCCAGCCAGCGCGGCATGCGGCGTCGTGCCCAGCCAGAGCAGGATCAGCCCCAGGCACTCCACCACCAACGAGACGATGGCGACGCGATACCCGCCGAAACGATCGATCGCATTGCCGAAAATCAGTCGGATGCCGATGAAGCACCCACCAAACACCGAGAGCGACAGCGCCGCATCCGACCAGTCGCGACTGGCGTAGTAGAGCGCGACGAACGTGGACAGCGAGCCGAAGCCGATCGAGCCCAGGGCGAGACCCACGCCGTAAGGCATCACGCGCTTCAGCACGCTTTTGAACGGCAGCCGCTCGCCATGACTCGGGGCGACACGCGCCTTCATCAGGGCAAAAGGCAGCGCGACGAGACCGAGCGCGAAGGTGAGGATACCCAGCGCAATGAAGCCATGGTCCCGCGCCAGCATCACGCCCAGCGGCGCGCCGACGGCAATACCGCCGTAGGTGGCGATGCCATTCCAGGAGATGACCCGTGCGGTGTGCTCACCGCCGATGCCGCCGATGCCCCAGGTGATCGAGCCGGTGCTGACCCAGCTCTCGGCGAAACCCAGACCGAGCCGGCTGAGCAGGATCAAGGTAAGCGACAGCCCCGGATTTTTTGGCACGATGGCGCCGAGTGCCAGGAACAGGCCGGATATCGCCAGCACGACGAGACCGGCGACCACCGTGCGTTTCGGGCCCATCGCATCCGCCATGCGCCCGGCGTGAGGACGACTGAGCAGGGTCGCAAGATACTGCGCACTCACGGCCAGGCCGGCGATGATCGTCGAATAACCGAGGTCAAGATGCGCGAACCCCGGCAGCACGGCAAGCGGAATGCCGATGCACAGGTAGCAGACGAAGGAAAAGACGACCGAGGAAAGGATGCGCGCGGTCACGGCGAAGCGCCGGCCGCGGGTGGGAACTAGGGAGGGGAGAGACATGGCCGGCCCATTATACCGTGGCGTTGCTGCGGTGCGTCATGGTGGGTTTATGAAGGGTTTTTCATGGGGGGTTTTGCGAGCACCCGTCGCTTCGGCGAGCACCGATCGCCGATGAATCGGCTCCCACAGAGAGAGGGCGAAGGCCGAGGGAAGCCGTGACCCTGTGGGCGCCGATTCATCGGCGATGTTCTTCAACCCGCCTCAGTCCAACAAAACCGGCTGCCCGCTCTGCAACGACTCCCGCAACGCAATCGCAATCCGCGTCGCCTCGACCGCATCATCCATGGTCAGGTCGAACGGCGTGTCATCCAGCACCGCATCCACGAAATGCTTCGCCTGGGTCACGAACGCCGGTGCAAACCGCTCATAGAACGACGGCACGACCGTATTACGCACACCATTCGCATCGGCAATCTCGACACGGTCCGCACGGGGATTACGACCCACGCTCAAGCGGCCCGCCGTGCCCGTGATGTCGGTATGCGTGTCGTGCCCATGCGCCTGCGTCCGCGAGGCGTAGAACATCGCCATGCGGCCACCTTCGAACTCCACGATGGCGATGCCGTTGTCCACGTCACCCATCGCTTCCAGTGGCGGGTACATCGCCACCGTGCCCGCCGAATACACTTTCTTCGCCTTCGGACGGCCGAGCAACCAGCGCGCCAGATCCACGTCGTGCACGCTGCAATCGAGAAAAATGCCGCCGCTGGTCGGCGCGAACTTCAGGAACGCTCCGCTCGGATCGGCCAGATCGGTGGTCTGCGAATAGACCAGGAAGGGACGGCCGATACCACCCGCCTCGATGTGCTGGAATGCGTGCTGGTAGCTTTCGTCGAAACGACGGACGAATCCCACCATGGCGCGCTTACCCGCCTTCGCCGCGTGCGCGGCAGCACGCCGGCAATCCTCCAGCTCGAGCGACAAGGGCTTCTCGCAGAACACATGCTTGCCCGCGTCCAGTGCTTGCTCGATCTGTGAGGCATGCAACGAGGTTGGCGTGACCAGGAAGATCGCGTCGAGCGAGGGATCGGCGAGCATCTCCTCGTAGCCGTTATAGATGGTGGACACGCCAAGCGTGTCGCGTGCCCAGGCACGCTCACTCTCGACGGGACTGCATACCGCCGCCAGCTCCGCCCGCGGCACGGCGCGGGCGAGGTTTTCGGCGTAACGCTGGCCAAGCCGACCGAGGCCGGCCAGACCGATGCGAAGGGAAGTCATCTCGGATGCTCCCCTCAGATGTTCACGGCCACGGCCTGGCCTTCACGCCAGGAACGTGCGGCGGCTTCGGCCAGTTCCAGCGCCTTGATGCCGTCGGCGATCGTGGTCCGCACCGGCGTGCCTGCGGCAAGCGCGTCGAAGAAATGGGCGATTTCCGCGGCATATGCCTCGCGATAGCGCTCGAGGAAGAAATGCTCGGGGAGGTCATGGGCGATGTTCTTCACCGTGTGCGACACCACCTGGGTCGGCGACACATTGCCGGCCTGCAGCATGCCCTTGCTGCCGAGTACTTCGAAGCGCTGGTCGTAACCGTAAGCGGCGCGACGCGAGGTATTGATCTGGCAGAGCCGGCCCTTCTTCGTGCGGATGGTGACGGCAGTGGTATCGATGTCGCCCGCGGCTTCGATCGCCGGGTCGGTGAGGCAGCTGCCGGTGGCATGCACGCTGACGGCCTCGTCGTCGAGGATCCAGCGAAAGATGTCGAAATCGTGGATCAGCATGTCCTTGAAGATGCCGCCCGAGCTCTTGATGTAGCTGACCGGCGGTGCACCCGGATCGCGACTGGTCACGACGAGCAGCTCCGGCGTGCCGATCTCACCCTCTTCCAGGCGCTTCTTCAACGCGGAGAAGGTCGGATCGAAACGACGCTGGAACGCGATCATGCAGACCACGCCGGCTTTCTCGACGGCGGCCTGGCAGGAGCGCGCGCGCTCGACGTCCAGGTCGACCGGCTTCTCGCAGAAAATCGCCTTGCCCGCGGCGGCGGCGCGATGGATCAGGTCCGCATGCGTATCCGTGCTGGAGCCGATCACGACCGCGCCGACGGCGGGATCATTGAGGGCCTCGTCCACCGTGGCGACCTTTGCGCCATGCTTGTCCGCAAGTTCCTGCGCCGACGGCGCGTGCACGTCCACCACGTAGCGCAGGTGCGCTTCCGGGTGGCGGGCGACATTGCCCGCGTGAATCTTGCCGATGCGACCGGCACCGAAAACGGCAACTTCAATCATCGTATTCTCCTCGGGGAAGTGTTTCTTCAACTGTGAGTTCGAGCCGATAGGCCAGCGCAACGAACAGCGCCTGGCACAGGCACATGGTGCTGGTGAGGCCACGGAACGCGAACGCGCTCCCCTCCTTCACCTTGAGCAGAACGTCCGAGTGGCGCGCGAGTGGACCGAGATCGCTCTCGGTAATGGCGAGCACACTAGCCTTGTGTTGTTGCGCGACGCGCATCGCGTAAAGGGTTTCCTTGCCGAACGGCGGGAAACTGATCGCGATGAGCGCGTCGCCCTTGCCCATGCTGCGCAACTGCTCGCGGAACATGCCACCCAGGCCGCTGACCAGGTGCACGCGTTTCTGCGTGTGCTGCAGCGCATAGGCGATATAGGCGGCGATGGCGAATGAGCGGCGCACGCCCATCACGTAGATATTCTCCGCCGTGGCAAGCATGTCCACAGCCTTTTGGAACCGCGTTTCATCGAGTTCGTCGGCCAGTTCATCCAGGCCGGCACGGCTTGCATCGATGAAGCGCGAGGCGATTTCCACCGCCGGCATGGTCGAGGCGCGGTTCTTGATGACGCTGCGGATGCGCTGCTGGTAGCTGCGCGAGGGCGAGGCCTGCGCCGTGAATGCCTCGCGGAACACCGCCTGCATCTCGGTGAAGCCGGAATAGCCGAAGCGCTGGGCGAAGCGGACCACCGCCGACGCATGCACCCCGCAGCCTTCGGCAATCTCACCGACGCGCAAGACCATGATCGAACTGCGATGTTCCTCAAGGTACCGGGCCACCCCCTGCAACTGGCGCGGCAGGGCCTCGAACTCCTCGGCGATGCGCTGCATGAGGGCATCGGCTTCGCTGCGTTTGGCCATCGGGGCACTCCATGGGGACCGGCCGCATTGAAGCACGCGATAGAACATATTTTCCATTTATTTTTTTGCTGCAATGCAAATTGCAACACTGGAACAGCCGGTCCATGCTCGGTCCGCTCTCGGCAAAGAAGCGGCCTACACGGCCGCATCGCGTTCGACACCCGTCCGGCCGGTAGAACCGGTCTCCTGTGGAGGCACTATGCGATCCAAACTGATTCAAGCCACCCTGGCTGCAGCCCTTGCCCTCGGTCTCGGCCTCGCCGCCCCCGCCTCCCAGGCGGCCCCGGGCGACCGTTATGTCCTCGTGACCCACGCCGCCGACTCGGACTCCTGGTGGAACACCATCAAGAACTCCATCAAGCAGGCCGGCGAAGATTTCGGTGTCGACGTGGACTACCGCGGTTCCGGCAACGGCGACCTCAGCGAAATGGCCCGCCAGCTGGAATCGGCCGCCGCCCGTAACTACCAGGGTGTCGCCTTCGATATCGCCAGCTTCGCCGTGCTCAAGGCGCCCGCCGCCAAGGTCTCGGCCAAGGGCATTCCCATCGTCACGATCAACTCCGGCACGCCGGACGAGAGCAAGAAACTCGGCGCGATCCTGCACGTCGGCCAGGGTGAGTACGACGCCGGTAAAGCCGCCGGTGACCGCGCCAAGGCGGCCGGTGTCACCAGCTTCGTCTGCGTGAACCATTACGCGACCAACAACGCGTCATTCGAACGCTGCCAGGGTTTTGCCGATGCGATCGGCGTGAAGGACTGGCGCAAGACCTCGATGATCGACACCGGCATGGACCCGACCGTGGTCGCCAGCAAGGTCAGCGCCTACCTGCGCAGCAACCCGAAGACCCAGGCCATCCTGGCCCTTGGCCCGAATGCCGCCGAGCCGACCATCAAGGTGGTCAACGACATGCATCTGGTCGGCAAGATCAACTTCGGCACGTTCGACCTGTCGCCCGCGATCATCGCTGGCATCAAGTCCGGAACCATCCAGTACGCGATCGACCAACAGCCGTACCTGCAGGGCTACATGGGCATCGCCGCCCTGGTGATCGCGCATGACCAGAAAACCAACGATCCGGCAAAGATCATCGCCACCCTGAAGGCCAACCCGAAGTTCCAGGCCCGCCTGAAACAGTACGACCTGCACCCGGTCTATACCGCCACCGGCGTGAGCTCGGGTCCCGCGTTCGTCACCAAGGACAACGTGGCGACGGTTGAGAAGTACGCCGGCACGTACCGCTAAGCGATCGGAAGGACCAAGAACCATGAGTGCCATCAACGAGAGCGTTACGAACATGATTGAACCGAAATCCACGGACGAACGCGTACGCAAGCTGTCACCGTGGCGCATCCTGCTGGACCGCCCCGAACTGGGGTCCATTGCCGGCACGGTGCTGGTCTTCGCCTTCTTCGGCGTTTTCGCCGGCGGCTCGGGCATGTTCGCGCTCGATGGCATCATCAACTGGGCCCAGGTGGCCGGCTACCTCGGCATCATCGCCGTGGGCGCCTGCCTCCTCATGATTGCCGGTGAATTCGATCTGTCGATGGGTTCGATGATCGGATTCGCCGGTGTCATGGTGGCCATTCCACCCATGTATCTCGGCTGGCCGCTGTGGGCCGCGGTGATCTTCGCCTTCGTCGGCTCCATGGCGTTGGGCGCGCTCAACGGCTACCTCGTCGTACGCACGAAGCTGCCGTCGTTCATCGTCACGCTCGCTTTCATGTTCATCCTGCGTGGCCTCACGCTGGTGCTTTCCACCAGCTTCGCCAACAGCACCATCGTCAGCGGTATCGGTGACAAGTTCACCGACGACCCGGTCATCTCGGCGCTCTTCCAGGGCACCACGTTCCACTGGCTGTTCAATGGACTGGCCAGCATGAACCTGATCACCAAGCTGCCCAGCGGCGACCCAGTGGTCGGCGGCCTGCCCAAGGTGCTCGTGTGGTGGATCGTCATGGCCCTGGCTGCAGGTTTCGTGCTTGCCCGCACCCGTTTCGGCAACTGGATCTACACCGTCGGCGGCGATTCCAACGCCGCGAAGAATGTCGGTGTGCCGGTACGTCGCGTAAAGATTTCCCTGTTCGTGCTCACCGCCTTCTGTGCCTGCCTGTTCGGCGTGCTGCAGGTGGCCGACGTGGGCTCCGCCGCGGCCGATCGCGGCTTGCAGAAGGAATTCGAAGCAATCATCGCCGTGGTCATCGGCGGCACCCTGCTGACGGGTGGCTTCGGTTCGGTCATCGGCGCCTGCTTTGGCGCGCTGATCTTCGGCGTCGTGCAGATCGGCATCTCGTACACCAATATCGATTCCGACTGGTACCGCGTCTTCCTCGGCGGCATGTTGCTGCTGGCGGTGCTGTTCAATCATTACATCCGCAGCCGCGCTGCGGCGACGAAGTGAGGAGTGCCACCATGRCCGACGATTACATCCTCGAGCTCGACGACGTAAGCAAGTTCTTCGGTACCGTCATTGCCCTGCAGGGCGTCACGCTACGCCTCAAGCGCGGCGAGGTGCACTGCCTGCTCGGCGACAACGGTGCCGGCAAGTCCACCCTGATCAAGACCCTGGCCGGCGTGCATCAGCCGAGCTCGGGCTCGTATCGTGTCGATGGCGAGGAAGTGCGTTTCAACTCGCCGCGCGAAGCCCTCGACCGCGGTATCGCCACGGTCTACCAGGATCTGGCGCTCGTGCCCCTGATGAGCGTGGCGCGCAACTTCTTCGCCGGTCGCGAACCGCGGAAGAAGCTGTTCGGCGTCATCCCCGTCATCGACATGAACTACGCCAACGAAACCGCGCGCGACAAGCTGGCCGAGATGGGTATCCGCGTGCGCGACGCCAGCCAGCCCGTTGGCACGATGTCCGGTGGCGAGCGCCAGTGCCTGGCCATCGCGCGCGCCATTCATTTCGGCGCCAAGGTGCTCATTCTCGACGAGCCCACCGCCGCCCTCGGCGTGAAGCAGTCCTGCAACGTGCTCAAGCTCATCCATCAGGCACGCGCGCGTGGCATCTCGGTGATCTTCATCACGCATAACGTGCACCACGCTTATCCGATCGCCGACAGCTTCACGCTGCTCAACCGCGGCCAGTCCATGGGTACCTTCGCCAAGAAGGACATCACCAAGGAAGCCGTGCTCGACATGATGGCCGGCGGCACCGAGATCCAGAGCCTGGTCGACGAACTGGAAGGCCGCGCGGCCTGATTACGGAACCCTTATGCGAAGCCCCCTGCCCCGTTCCCCCTCCCGCCCCATCGACGTCGCCTGCCTCGGCCGGCTCGCCGTGGACCTCTACGCCCAACAGATCGGCGCCCGCCTCGAAGACGTCACCAGCTTCGCCAAGTACCTTGGCGGCTCCTCGGCCAACGTCGCCTTCGGAACGGCCCGACTGGGCATGCATTCGGCGATGCTCGCCCGCGTCGGCGACGACCACATGGGCCGCTTCCTCACCGAGACACTGGCCGCCGAAGGCAGTGATGTCAGCCAGATCCGGATCGACCATGAGCGCCTGACCGCGCTGGCCATCCTCGGCATCAAGGATCGTGAAACCTTCCCGTTGCTGTTCTATCGCGAGAACTGCGCGGACATGGCGCTGACCGCGGACGATATCGACGAAGCGTTCATCGCGACATGCCGGGCGCTCGCCATCACCGGTACGCACTTTTCCGAGCCGGGCGTCCATGCGGCCAGCTCGCGTGCGATCGAGCTGGCCCGCAAGCACGACGTGCGCACCGTGCTGGATATCGACTACCGCCCCGTGCTCTGGGGCCTGACCGGCCGCGGTGAAGGCGAACAGCGTTTCGTCGCCGCCGACCACGTCACCCGTCACCTGCAGGCTATTCTTCCCGGTTTCGATCTCATCGTCGGTACGGAGGAAGAGTTCCATATCGCCGGCGGTAGCGAAGACCTCATGGCCGCCCTGCGTGCCGTTCGCGGCATCACTGCGGCCACTCTGGTGGTCAAGCGTGGTGCCATCGGTTGCAGCGTCATTGAAGGCGTCATTCCCGCGAGCATCGACGATGCGCCAACGTATCGCGGCAGCCGTGTCGAGGTGCTCAACGTGCTCGGCGCCGGCGATGCCTTCCTGTCCGGCTTCCTCACCGGCTGGCTGAGTGGCGAGAGCATCGAGCGTGCCTGTGCCTTCGCCAATGCCTGCGGCGCCATCGTCGTATCTCGCCACGGTTGCGCGCCGGCCATGCCGAGCCGCGCCGAACTGGATGCCTTCCTCGCCCGTGAAGGCGGTATCCCGCGACCGGACCTGGATAAGGAGCTTTCCCATCTGCACCGCACCTCGGTGCCGCGCAAAACCTGGGACGATCTCTACGTCTTCGCCTTCGACCACCGCACGCCGTTCTTCGAACTGAGTCGTGATGTGGGCGGTCACGAGGCGAACATTCCGCGGCTGAAGGAACTGCTGGTCGAGGCCGTCGCCGCGACGGAGCGCGCCGGTCAGCTGCACGGGCACATCGGCCTGCTTGCCGACGACCGTTACGGCCAGGACGCGCTGAACTCCGCCAGTGGCCGTGGCTGGTGGATCGGTCGTCCGGTGGAAGTCCCCGGCTCCAACCCGCTCGAATTCGAACGCGGCCGCTCCATCGGCACGCAGCTGGTGAGCTGGCCGAAGGAACACGTCATCAAGTGCCTGGTCGCCTTCGATCCGGACGCCGACCCCATGCACCGCGTGGAGCAGGAGACCCAGCTGCTGGCCCTGTATGACGCAGCAAAGGTGAGCGGCCACGAACTGCTCCTCGAGGTCATTCCGCCGGGCTGCAAGGACGCCGCGCACCGCGACGACCAGGTGCTGCGCGCGATGAAGCGTATCTACAACCTCGGCATCCGGCCGGACTGGTGGAAACTCTGTCCGCCGCGTCGCGAGGCCTGGGGTGCGATCGATGCGCTCATCCACGAACGGGATCCCTACTGCCGTGGCGTGCTCCTGCTCGGCCTCAATGCGCCGGTGGAAGCGCTGGCAGCCGGCTTTACCGACGCCCTCGACAGCTCGACGGTGCGCGGCTTCGCCGTGGGCCGTACGCTCTTCATCGAGCCCGCTTCGGCCTGGCTGGCCGGCAAGATCGACGACGCGACCCTGGTCGCGCAGGCCCGCGCCGCGTTCGAACGCATGATTGCGCTGTGGCGCGACGGACGGCGCACGCCGGACCAGCGAATGAAGGAAGGCGCGGCCGCATGAGCGCAACCATCCGTCTTACTACCGCCCAGGCGCTGATCCGTTACCTGGCCGCCCTGCGCGGCCGCGACGCGGACTCCGATGAATCGGCGCCGTTGTTCGGCGGCGTCTTCGCCATCTTCGGCCAYGGCAACGTGGCTGGCATCGGCGAAGCGCTGTACGAAGCCCGCGACAAGCTGCCGACCTACCGCGCCCATAACGAGCAGGCCATGGCGCATGCCGCCATCGCTTATGCGAAGACGAACATGCGTCGCCGCATGATGGCCGTGACCACCTCCATCGGTCCCGGTGCCACCAACCTCGTCACCGCGGCCGCGCTCGCCCACGTGAACCGTTTGCCGGTACTCCTGCTTCCAGGCGACATCTTCGTCTCCCGCGCGCCGGATCCGGTACTCCAGCAGCTCGAGGATTTCTCGGACGGCACGGTGTCGGTCAACGACACGCTGCGCCCGGTCTCGCGTTACTTCGATCGCATCGTCCGCCCGGAACAACTCCTCGTCGCCCTGCCCCGCGCGATCCGAGCACTGACCGATCCCGCCCTCTGCGGGCCGGTGACACTGGCCCTTCCGCAGGACGTGCAGGCCGAGGCCTGGGATTTTCCGATCTCGTTCTTCGAGCCACGCGAAATCGTCTTCCGCGCACCGCAACCGACCGACGACGAGTTGATGTACGCACTGGACGCGATCGAAGCCTCGGAGCGCCCGGTGATCATCGCCGGCGGTGGTGTCCTTTATGCGAAGGCCTCGCACGCGCTGCTCGACTTCGCCGACAAGCACGGCGTACCGGTGTGTGAGACCCAGGCCGGCAAGGGCGCCTTACCCTGGAACCATCCCCTGCACCTCGGGCCCGCCGGCGTGTCCGGGTCATCCTCAGCCAATGCCCTGCTTCGCGATGCCGACCTGATCATCGCGGTGGGCACGCGTCTCCAGGACTTCACCACGGGCTCGAACGCCCTGTTCTCGCACGTACCCATTCTCTCGGTGAACGTGAATGCGTTCGACGCACTGAAGGGCGAAGGCCTCGAAGTGATCGGCGATGCACGCCAGGTCCTCGACGACCTGAGCTTCGGTCTCGAAGACTGGGCCGCACCCGGTCCCTGGACCACGCGTTCGCGCGATGCCGCCAGCGAGTGGGTGCACGTGGTGTCGCGCATCACCGAACAACGCAGCGCACCGCCGGGCCGCCTGCCTTACGACGGCGAAGTGATCGGCGCGGTGCAGCGCTCGTCGTCGCAGTCGACGGTCAACGACATCGTGCTCTGCGCCGCCGGCACCCTGCCCGCCGAACTCGAGAAGCTGTGGCGCACGGAAACCCCGGGCGGCTATCACATGGAATACGGCTACTCGTGCATGGGTTACGAGATCGCCGGCGGCCTGGGCGCGAAGATGGCCGCGCCGGAGCGCGAAGTCATCGTCATGGTCGGTGACGGCAGCTATCTGATGATGAACTCGGAGATCGCCACCTCGGTGATGCTCGACGCCAAGCTCATCATCGTGCTGCTGGACAACCGCGGCTACGGCTGCATCAACCGTCTGCAACAGGCGACCGGAAGCGCGCCCTTCAACAACATGTTCGACGACTGCCTGCAAGGCGGCCACGGCATGCCGATGATCGACTTCGCGGCGCATGCCCGTTCGCTTGGCGCCATCGCCGAGCACGTGGCCGACATCGCCGGGCTCGAAGCGGCCATGGAGCGGGCACGCGACGCCGACCGTACCTATCTCATCAGCATCGATACCGACCACACGCGCACGACCGAAGAAGGCGGCGTATGGTGGGAAGTGGCGGTGCCGGAAGTTTCCACGCGGGAAGCCGTGCGCGACGCGCGCGCGGGCTATGAATCCGCCACCGTGGGCCGCAAGGCCAGGAACACGCCAGCATGAAGAATGATCCCATCCGCATCGGCATCAACCCGATCTCCTGGAGCAACGACGACCTCCCGTCGCTCGGTGGCGAGACACCGCTTTCCACGGCGCTCAGTGAAGGCAAGGCCATCGGTTACGAAGGCTTCGAACTCGGCAACAAGTTCCCGAAGGATCCCGCCGCGTTGCGCGACCTGATGGCCGGCTACGGGCTCGACGTCGTCTCCGGCTGGTATAGCGGCCGCGTCGCGGCGCGCCCGGCGAAGGACGAGATCGTCGCCGTGGAGACCCACCTTCGCCTGCTCGCCGAGAACGGCTGCAAGGTCATGGTCTACGGTGAGGTGGCCGATGCCATCCAGGGCGAACCGCATCCGCTCTACAAGCGTCCGCGTTTCCGTACGGCGGACGACTGGAAGCGTTACGGCGACAACCTCACCGAGTTCGCGGCGTTCACGCTCTCCCGTGGCGTGCGCCTGGCGTACCACCACCACATGGGTGCCTATGTGGAATCGCCCGACGATGTCGACCAGCTCATGGCCAACACCGGCGACGACGTGGGCCTTCTCTTCGACAGCGGCCACACGTACTTCGGCGGCGGCGATCCACTCACTGTCCTGAACAGGCATATCGACCGCATCTGCCATGTCCACTGCAAGGACGTACGCCCCGGCATCGTGCGCATGGCGCGCAACCGCCACTGGACCTTCCTCGAATCCGTGCTCAACGGTGCCTTTACCGTGCCGGGTGACGGCTGTATCGATTTCGCCGGCATCATCGACCGGCTGAAGACCCACGGCTACAAGGGTTGGCTGGTCGTCGAGGCCGAACAGGATCCTTCCGTCGCTCCCAGCTTCGAATTTGCCGAAAAAGGCTACAACACGCTGCGTTCGCTGCTCGATGGCGTGCCGGTGCGGGAGGTCGCATGAGCCTGCTGGTCAAGGCCGCCGCCAAGGGCGAGGCCATCGTTCGCGTCACACCGGAATCCGCCCACTGGAAGCACGTCGGGTTCGAGGCACGTCGTCTCGTTGCCGGCGAGACGACCGAGATCACCTTGCCCGCCGACCGTGAAGGCTGCCTGGTGATCCTTACCGGCACGGTCGACGTCATCGTCGGCGACCATGACTGGAAGGGCCTGGGTGGGCGCGAGAGCGTGTTCGAAGCCCGCTCAACCCACGCCATCTACGCGCCGCCGTCGTCGGTCTACAAGGTGACCGCGCAGTCCGATGCGGAGCTCGCCATCGCCTCGGCACCCGCCAGTGGACGCCTGGACGTCCGCCTGATCGAACCCGGCTCGATGAAACGCTCCGTGCGCGGCACCGGCGCCAACACGCGCTACGTGTGCGACGTGCTGCCGGAGACCGAGCAAGCCGAATCGCTGCTCGTGGTCGAAGTGCTGACGCCCGCCGGCCACTCCTCCAGCTATCCGCCACACAAACACGACACCGACGCCCTCCCCGACGAAAGCGTGCTCGAAGAGACCTACTACCACCGCATCGATCCGCCGCAGGGCTTCGCCTTCCAGCGTGTCTACACGGACGATCGCGACATCGACGAATCGATGGCCGTTGGCGACCACGACGTCGTGATGGTGCCGCGCGGCTACCACCCCGTGGTGATGCCGCACGGCTACCGCGGCTACTACCTCAATGTCATGGCTGGTCCCCGCCGCGAATGGCATTTCCGCAACGATCCCGCCCACGAATGGATGATCGCGCGCTGAGGCGCCGCGATCGGAGAAACCACCTCATGTCCGCCCAGCCCTCCCGCGACACCCTCCCCCGCATCGGTCACTTCATCGCCGGCAAGCCGTATGCCGGTACGCCCTCAGGCACCGCGCCGGTCTACGACCCGGCGCGCGGCGTCGTCGCTTCCGAGGTCGATCTCGCCTCCRTCGCCGATGTCGACCATGCCGTGCGCGCCGCGCATGCCGCGTTCCCCGCCTGGTCGCAGCTTCCTCCGCTCAAGCGTGCGCGCGTCATGTTCCGCCTCAAGGAACTGATCGAGCGCGACATGGACCGCCTCTCGCGCGTCATCGTCGCCGAGCACGGCAAGGTGCTGTCCGACGCGAAAGGTGAAATCGTGCGCGGCCTCGAAGTGGTCGAATACGCCTGCGGCATCCCCGAACTGCTCAAGGGCGAGTACACCGAGCAGATCGCCAATGGCATCGATGCCTGGACCATGCGCCAGGCCATCGGCGTCTGTGTCGGCATCACGCCGTTCAACTTCCCGGCGATGGTGCCCATGTGGATGTTCCCGATGGCGATCGCCTGCGGCAACACCTTCGTGCTCAAGCCCTCCGAGCGCGATCCCTCGCTCGCGGTGGAACTGGCCAAGCTGCTCAAGGAAGCCGGCCTTCCCGATGGCGTGTTCAACGTGGTCAACGGCGACAAGACCGCCGTGGATGCGCTGCTCGACCACGAACTGGTGCGCGCGGTGAGCTTCGTCGGCTCGACGCCGATCGCGGAATACATCTATGCCCGCGGCACCTCCCAGGGCAAGCGCGTGCAGGCACTCGGTGGCGCGAAGAACCACATGGTCATCATGCCGGATGCCGATCTGGACAAGACCGCCGATGCCCTGATCGGCGCGGGCTACGGCGCCGCCGGCGAGCGTTGCATGGCGATCTCGGTCGCGGTCGCCGTCGGTGAAGCGACCGCGGACGCATTGGTGGCCCGGCTCGCACCGCGCGTGAAAGCGTTGCGCA
Source organism: Luteibacter sp. P4_D7_3 (assembly GCF_056401735.1). NCBI lineage: Bacteria > Pseudomonadati > Pseudomonadota > Gammaproteobacteria > Lysobacterales > Rhodanobacteraceae > Luteibacter > Luteibacter sp. P4_D7_3. Next base: position 18,931 of record NZ_JBFUIT010000004.1, on the reverse strand, counting down.
TCGGCAACGGCATGGACGAAACCGTGGAGATGGGTCCGGTGGTCACCGGTATCCACAAGGACCGCATCACCGGCTACATCGACGACGGTGTCGCCTCGGGTGCCGAGCTCGTCGTGGATGGCCGTGGCTATCAGGTCGCCGGGTGCGAGCAGGGCTTCTTCGTCGGTGGCACGCTGTTCGACCGCGTCACACCGGCCATGCGTATTTACAAAGAAGAGATTTTCGGCCCGGTGCTTTGCGTGGTTCGTGTGCCTGATTTTGCCAGTGCATTGAAGCTGGTCGATGAACATGAATATGGTAATGGCACGGCGATCTTCACGCGCGACGGACAAATAGCGCGAGAATTTGCGCATCGTGTTCAGGTAGGCATGATTGGCGTGAACGTGCCCATCCCGGTTCCCATGGCATTCCATAGCTTTGGTGGATGGAAGAAGAGTCTCATGGGAGATCACCACGCGCACGGCCCTGAATCCGTGCGCTTTTACACAAAACAGAAGGCCGTTACACAGCGTTGGCTGAACCACGATGAAAGCGCTGGCGCGGAATTCGCGATGCCCACACATTAGTACGACAAAAACACTAGAATGCGGCGGTTGAATGCACGGGGAGTATTGTGCGTTGCAACTTAAATAATCAAAAGCCACAAACTAAAAAGCTTAAATTTTTTCAGGGAGAAGGGTAAATGCTCAATCATTTTTCTAAGCGTCCCCTCGCCGGTCTGATGCTCGCTTGCCTCGGTCTCGGCGCTACCGCCGCTCACGCAGACGACACGATGAAGTCCGACTTCAGCGACATGTCGACCAGCAAGTACCTCTTCGGTGATTGGGGCGGCACCCGCTCGCGTCTCGCCGATGAAGGCGTCACCTTCGATCTGGGCTACGGCTCGGAACTCGCGCACAACTACTCCGGTGGTGACCGCGAGATCACCCGCTACACTGACCAGTGGAAGCTCGGCACCTCATTCGATCTCCAGAAGCTCTGGGGTTGGAATGGTGCGAAGTTCACCATCGTCGTGACCGACCGTAACGGCCGCAACMTCGGCGCCGACGCAAACATCGGCAACAACCAGCTCATTCAGGAAGTCTACGGTCGTGGCCAGACCTGGCATCTGACGATCTTCGCTCTCGAGCAGAAGTTCCTGGACGATCGCCTGACCGTGAAGCTGGGTCGTCTGCCAGTGGGCGAAGACGTCAACCAGTTCTCGTGCGACTTCCAGAACCTGACGTTCTGCGGTGCCCAGCCGGGTAATATCGTGGGCGACTACTGGGTCAACTGGCCGACCAGCCAGTGGGCCGCGGTCGTGAAGTATGCGACGTCCGAAAACACCTGGGTGCAGATCGCCGGCTACCAGGTGAACCCGAAGTACGTCGACGACACGTACGCCGAAGAGAAGGGCCTCCTGCCGGCCTTCCCGAGCGGCACCACCGGCGCGCTGATTCCGCTGGAGTTCGGCTGGAAGCCGACCGTCAACGGTCTGCCGGGTTCGTACCGCGTCGGCGTCTGGTACAACACCTCGCACGGCAACGATCTCTACCTCGACGCCAACCACGAGCCGATCGCGCTCACCGGTGCACAGCCGCTGCAGCACGACGGTCGCAAGGGTGCGTGGATCACGTTCTCGCAGCAGGTCACGGGTACGGCTGGCGGTGAAGGCGCGACGGTGTTCCTGAACATCACGTCCGCCGACCACGCTACCTCGGCCACGAACAACCAGGTCGCGCTCGGCATGGAGTACAAGGGCCCGTTCGGTCGCCCGAACGACTTCATCGGCGCCGCCTTCGGTGGTTCGTACGCCAGTGGTTACGCCGCGAAGAACCAGCGCCTGATCAACGAGATCACGGGTTCGAACACGATCGTCAACCGTGGCTACGAGCGTGTGTCTGAAGTGTTCTACAGCTGGTCGCCGATTCCCTCGATCGCGATCCGCCCGAACCTCCAGTACATCCAGGATCCGGGTGGCAGCAGCCAGCGTAACAACGCTTTCGTTCTTGGTCTGAAGACCAGCGTCGCGTTCTAAAAAGAAGAAAAGCTCAGGCTTGTTTTGTCAGAGGCTCGGGGAAACCCGGGCCTCTTTTTTTTGGTTCATCGCGGAATCCCGGGGACGCCGAAGGCGGTGAGGCGCAGAGCCTTCGGCGTGTAGACGTGGCGGCGCAGAGCCTTCGGTGCGCAGGCGTAGCGGCGCAGAGCCTTCGGTGCCCACCCTCGCTGCTCAGACACGTCCTCCGCGTTTCGTACCGGAAAGGCCGCTGCGCGGCCGTGTACTTATTTGGCCTGCGGCCGCTCCACTTGTGCGGAACTCGCCTCGAGGGTGGGCACCGAAGACTCTTCCCATCCCTGAGGTTCGTGTGGGTCGAGCCGACGAACCAACGCCGCTTCGGCTGCTGGCTCCTTGCCATCGCCATCGCCATCGCCAAACGGTCGACCCCAGCGTGCCGAGATCATCCGTGCGAGTCAGCGCAGCGGCGAGGAAAACGCTCGCCGCGCCGTAAATGACGTATCAGCACGACCGCCGTACCGGCCAGCTTCGGCGGCAGCACCCACGCCCAACGGCTCTCCCTCCAGCTGACCGTATCGTCGTGAGAGACCTTGGTGTCCACCCTCGAGGCGAGTTCCGCACGATCACCCATCATTCTCGGCCGACGCGGTCAGGTCGAAACTCTCGTCCCCCTCATCCACCACCAGCCGCATCACGATCGGCCGGCAGCACACCTGGCAATCCTCGATATAGGTCTGGCTGCCGCCCGATGTATCGACAGCGACCTCGATGGTTTCGCCGCAGTACGGGCAAGCGATGTCGGTGAATTCATAGCCGGGCATGGTGTTTCTCGTAGCGCGCTTCGTAGGAGCCGATTCATCGGCGAATGGATGCTCGCGCTATCCTACCCCACCGCCAAACTCCGGATCTTGCACCCATGATCGACCTGGTCGGCTTCGACGGCGACGATACGCTCTGGCACAGCCAGGAGTTCTACGACCGTGCGCAGGACGAGTTCGAGGCCATCCTCGGACGTTATATCGACCTCGGCCGTGAGGGCCTTCGCGAGGCCCTGCTCGACACCGAACGCGGCAATATCAAGCTGTTCGGCTACGGTGCCAAGGGCATGACGCTGTCGATGATCGAATCGGCCATCGAGCTCACCGAAGGCCGTGTGGAGGCCCAGGACATCCATCGCATCGTGCGCCTGGGCAAGGACGTACTCGCTCACCCGGTCGAGCTGCTGCCGGGTATTCGTGAGGCGGTCGAAACCGTGGCCCGCGACCATCGCGTGGTCCTCATCACGAAGGGCGACCTCTTCCACCAGGAATACAAGGTAGCCCGCTGCGGCCTCGCCGACGTCTTCCACCGCATTGAGATCGTCTCGGAAAAAGACCCTGCCGCCTACGCACGGCTGTTCCGCGAGTTCGATGTCACTCCGGACCGTTTCGCCATGGTCGGCAACTCGCTGCGTTCGGACATCGCGCCGGTCGTCGAACTCGGCGGCTGGGGCGTTTACATGCCTTACCACAGCACCTGGTCGTATGAGACCGACACCGACTTCGCCATGAACGAGCGCGTGATCGAGGTGAAGGGCGCCGAGGGCATCCCGGGCGCCATCGCCCGAATGCACACCGCCCCCGACCCGCGCTCCTTGTAGGAGCCGATTCATCGGCGAACGGGTGCTCGCCACGACCGGGCCCGCTGCCGCGGGATCGCCGATGAATCGGCTCCCACACGAGCTCAGGTGCCACTCCACGCGATTTTCGCGTTGCCACCGCGAAGCTGGGCTTGCCAGCGAGAAAACGGAGACCGACGCGTGCATTCAAGGCTAAAACTCGGCTTGACCGTGGTCCGCACCACGGCGAAGGGCTTCAGCGACGACGAGCTCATGACCCGGGCGGCAGCCCTGGCCTTCTATTCCGCGCTGTCGTTCGCGCCCCTGCTGGTACTCCTGCTTTGGGTGGTGGCCTCACTCCGCCCGGAATGGCAGGCGCAGCTGATCGACAGCCTCAACGGGCTGGTCGGGGCGCGGGCCTCCGAGGCCGTGCGTCTGGTGATCGAGAATGCCAAGCAGAAGCCCAGTGTTGGCAGCATGGCCGGCGTGATCGGCCTGGGCGTGACCCTGGTCGGTGCCTCAGCCGTCTTCGCCCAGCTCCAGGGCGCCMTCAACCGCGTGTGGAGCCTGCAGCCGCGTCCGGGCAAGGCCAGCCACGCGATTCTCGGCTGGCTGCGCGCACGCCTTCATGCGCTGGGCCTCCTCCTCTCCCTGGCCTTCCTGCTGGTGATCTCATTTTCGGCCAGCGCCATGATCGCCGTCTTCGTGCGCGGCGGGACGACAGGCTGGAACGTGTTGGAGATGGTCATCTCCTTTGGCGTGTTCGTGCTGATCTTCGGCGCCATCTACAAGGTGCTGCCGGATGCGGTGATCGAATGGCGCGATGCCATGATCGGCGCCAGCCTGACCGCCGTGCTCTTCGCCATCGGCAAGTTCGCCATCGGCATCTATCTGGAACGCAGCAATGTGGGCGGCCCCTACGGTCCGGCCGGCGGCGTCGTGGTGCTGCTGGTCTGGGTCTATTACTCGGCGTTGATCCTGCTGCTCGGCGCGGAGCTGACCGAGGCCGTGGCGGAGGCCCGTGGCACGCCGATTAAACCGCGGCCATACGCGATGTCGACCAAATCGCCCGACCAGGCGCCTATTGACCCACCCGTCACGGTAGCGGCGGTATCCCTGAAGGCCACCGAGAAGGAGGACCTGCCATGAAGACCCATCTGCTCGCCGCTGCGGCATTCGCACTCGCCACCGGCGTTGCCGTGTCTGCCCCGCCGGCCCAGGCCCAGCACCGCAGTCAGCACCAGGAGTGCCGCGACGTCGAAACCAAGCAGATCAACTCCAGTGACGACCACCGGGTGGCCGGCACGGCCATCGGCGCCGTCGCGGGCGGCCTTCTGGGCAACCAGGTCGGCCACGGCAAGGGCAAGACCGTGGCCACCGTGGGTGGCGCCGTTGCGGGCGGCGTCGTAGGCAACCAGGTTCAGAAAGCCCACCAGAACAACAACGCGACCTATGAGACCCACCGCGAGTGCCACTGGGTGAACGATTGAGGCCGCTGTAAGCCTTAGGCAGAAACCCCGGTCTTAGTGGGAAGGGCGCGATCTCGCGCCCTTCCCTGCTTACGGAGGCTCCATGCGCAGCACCGACCCCGACCGCCGCCGCTTCCTGGGTGTCTTCGCCGCGACCGCGGTCGCGTCGATCTCCCTGCCCTTCATCCTGCGCGGCATGCGCCCCGCCATGGCTGCTGACGCGCCACGGCCCAAGGGCGGTAACGTGACGCTGGACGAGTTCGGCGCGAACAAGAAGCTGATCGACACCCGTTCCCTGCCCCGCGTCGTGATGACCGAGGAGCAATGGAAGGAGAAGCTCAGCACGCAGTCGTATTACGTCACCCGTGAAGCGGGCACCGAAGCGCCGTATAGCGGCGGCAAGGTCTACGAAAGCCACGCCAACGGGCTGTACCGCTGTATCTGTTGCGATACGGCCTTATACGACTCGGCGACGAAGTTCGAATCCGGCACAGGCTGGCCGAGCTTCTACCAGCCGATTTCGAAGCGGAACATCGCGCAGAACACCGACCGCAGTCTGATCGAGGAGCGCACCGAGGTGAAGTGCGCGCGTTGCGATGCGCATCTCGGGCATGTGTTCGACGACGGCCCGGATCCGACCGGGCTGCGCTACTGCATGAATGCGGTGGCGATGACGTTTGTCGCGTATGCGGCGTAGAGGCGGCTCGTTGTGGGAGCCGGCTATGCCGGCGATGGGTTGAGGCGACCTGGCATTCGCCGCTGAAGCGGCTCCCACATTCTTGACACAAGAAAAAGACCTCGCTTCGCAGCGAGGCCTCCCCGTCGTTCGTCACAAGCTAAGTCATGCACGTGAGCCACACAACTACGCTCATCGGCCGCAAGCAACTTTATAGACAGTGGGCTTCGCCACAACGCCATCTGCGTCTCTCGCTTCGACCGAAATCTCCGCAAGCGGCTTGCCAATATCATCGCGGGTACACAGGTACTGGACCCTGTGTTTTTCAACATCGGCCTGACTGAACAAGCTCGCCGACCTCGAATGGCAATTGCGTCCCGAGCAGTTCAAGGCCCGCGACGTTACGTGAATAGGAAAGGCTGGATTGCCCGCCAACTCGACCGGAAGGTGCACGTCATACCCAACGCGACCAAAGGCTTGCAGTACGGGCTTGACCGAGAAATCCTCGCAAGGTTTGCCTTCGCGGAACAAGCGGTAGCCCTTCGCAACGCCTCTCATGGCGAGACCCTGGAACTCGCTATTGCGAAGCAGAAGCGCATCCTCGGGATTCGTGTGGAAGCCGACCTCGACGATCACGGACGGCATCTTGGCGTGTTTGTTCTCGCCTTTGCCAACGAGAGGCATCGGCTTCGACGGGATGGGGTACGTGCTGAATTCATCCTTCGAATGAATCAGTTCCCGCATGCTGCAGAGGATATTGACGGCCAGCTTTCGATCCGGAGCGCGTTCCTGGATGACCGCTTGTGCACCGCGCGGTCTTGATGTGTCGTGTGCATTCGTATGAACGTGCAAGAAGGCGTCGGCGCCAAGGAAGTTGGCATAAAGGGGACGGCTTCGAAGATCCTCATCCCGTTCACGAAGCGCGTGGTCCGCTCCCTGGAAGGCATGCCATATTTCCGGATGATCCGGGAGCTTTTCTTCGAGCTGATATCTAGCCCCGAGTCGCCACCACGGCTGACCGCTTGGCCTGTGACTCAACACGTTGCCCTCCGGCCGAATGTTGTGCACTGTCACGCCGTCGCGCTGTAGTGCCGAGGCGAGCTGACCGGCCATGACGGGCGTTATGTCGTCTTCGAGAACTCCGTTGACTGTTTCACGGTGAGGGCGCCAGTCTTTGAAGCCGTGGTGATAGTAAAGACCGTGACCCGGCGAAATGGCGACAACGGGCGCTGTGGCACGCTGCGTCGGTCGGACGAGCGGGTCGTCATCAGGTTCGTCTTGCGCCGGCTCGGGAAACCAGTGAGTTGAAGGCTTTCCGCCGAAGAGAAATCTTATTCCCATCATCCCCTCGATCCGATCGTAGTGCTCCAGAATCGAGAAACGAATCGTATCGAGGAAGTCTTCCGTCTCGGATCGCTGAGCTCGTGGCCCGATCCTCTCATCCAGATCAATCACGACAACGTTGTTGTCGATGTCGAGGCTTACCAAAGCAGTAACCGGTAATGGGTCTTCGTAGTAGAAGAAGCCCTTATCGCCGACCGCTTTCACCGAGGCGTTCATCTGACTAACCAGGAGCGTCCGCTCTTCTGGCGACATCTCAGCCAGGGTAGCCGCACCCACGTCCATCGATACGCACGCCGTCACCAAGGCAAAGATCATCGTGCTGAGCCTGCGCCGCCTAAGCGCTCCTATGGCTTGCAAGAGGTTCATTCACGTCACCCGTAAGGCCGCGGATTGCGGCCCACTCATCGTCGCGGGAGGGTCCTTCGACGATCAGTCGCCGCGGCCCGCGCCGTGGTCGAGGATGTGTCCGTTCATTGCATGAGTGTCTGCTGACAGCAGTGTCAGAGTGGGCATGGTCGATGCGGGGGACGCGGTCGCGGGAGGGCGTCGCGTATGCGGCTTGGAAGCATTACGGCGAGCACCCATCGCCGATGAATCGGCTCCTACCAGGCAGAGCGCGCCCCGCTCGGTAGGAGCCGATTCATCGGCGATGCTTTGCTCAAACGCCATATCAGTCCGATCCGGACCAGTAGCTACGAAGCTGCCCCGACGATGCGTCGCGCCGCCACACGCAATGCAGCCCGCTGCGACGAAGACCATCGCTGCGGGAAGGCACATGCACGGAATAGGCTTTCGCTGCGACGCCGCCGAAAGCGCCCCGCAGGGCGAACAGGGAAACAAGAATCTTGAACATGGCACACCTCCAGCCCACGGCCGGAGGTGAGCGAGTTACCCGTGACGGATCTCGCCCACGCCTTGCGCGCGGACATGCACGTTGGGGGCGATCACAAACGCGAGATTCGCGATCGCCTGTCGACTCGGATAACTATCCATGGGTTCCACTTGAGTGAAAGACCGACCACACGGTCGGCGCGGGGATCGTACGCCTTCCGTAAAGACCGGGTCAATATGAGAAATGTCTAAAAAAAAGGCCCCGCTTCGCAGCGGGGCCTTCGTCGTTCACCAACCTGTGCTGGCCATCAGCCGCCGGGCGGCGTCATCGGCGTGAGCTGGTATTCCTTCGGCGGCGTGCCGCCGGCGAGATTGCGCACGAAGTAGTCCCAGCGGCGACGCGTCATGTACGTGGTAGCGGCGCCGTAACCATGGTGCGCATTCGGGATCATCACCAGGTCGAAGTCCTTGTTCGCCTTGATCAGCGCATCGACCACGAGCAGGGACTCGTACGGCGGCACGTTGTCGTCGAACGTACCGTGGGCGATCATCAGGTGGCCCTTGAGGCCCGCGGCCCACTTCTGGTTGGCCTGGTCGTCGTAGTTGGACTTGCCGTCCTTGTCGGTGACCAGCAGGCCCTGCCACTTCTCCGCCCAGTCATCTTCGTAGTTGCGGTTGTCGTGGTTGCCCGACTCCGAGATACCGACCTTGAACACGTCCGCATAGCGGAACATGGCGGTCGCCGTGGCGTTGCCGCCGCCGGAATGACCCCAGATGCCGACCTTGTCGGCGTCGAGCCAGCTGTACTTCTTGGTCAGCTCCTTCACCGCCGCGACCTGGTCGGGCAGCGTGTTGTCGCCGATGTTTTCGAAGTACGCGTCGTGGAACGCCTTCGAACGGAGCGGCGTACCCATGCCGTCGACCGCGATGACCACGAAGCCGAGCTCGGCCAGTGACTGGTTGTCGCCGTGCGATGCCACGAAGCTGCGCGAGCGCACCGAGCCGACCTGCGGGCCCGGATAGATGTAAACGACGAGCGGGTACTTCTTCGACGGGTCGAACTTCGTCGGCTTGAACATCTGGCCGTAGAGGTCCGTCTTGCCGTCACGCGCCTTCACCGTGAAAGCGGTGGGCGGAATCCAGCCGGTGGCCTTCAGGCGCGAGATATCGCCATGGGCGATTTCCTTCACCGTCGCACCGGTATCGGCGCGGCGGACCACGGCGACCGGCGGTGTCTCGATGGTCGAATACGCGTCGAAGAAGTACGTGCCGTCCTTCGACATCGAGACCGAATGGTCCATCTTTTCCGGGGTGAGCAGAGTCAGGCCCTTGCCGTCGAAACCCACCTTGTAGAACGACTGGTAGTACGGATCGACACCCTTCTCACGACCCACGCCGCGGAACCAGATCGTTTTCGTCTTCGCATCGATGTGCAGCACCTGGGTGACGTTCCAGTCGCCGGTGGTGATCTGGTGTTCGAGCTTGCCGGTCTTCAGGCTGTACATGTAGAGGTGGCCCCAGTTGCTCCGCTCGGAGAACCAGATCACTTCGTCGGTCTCGGGCACGTACTGCCAGTTGACCATGTCGTTGCCGCTTTCGAAGTAGGTCTTCGCTTTCTCGCCGAAGACCTCGCGCACGTCACCCGTTTCCGGGTTCGCCACGCGGAACCATTCCTGCTTGTGGTCACGCGAGGTGGAGACGAAGGCGATGCTCTTGCCGTCGGCGGCCCAACGCACGTCGTCCCACAGGCCCGGGCTGCACGACACGTCGTCGCAGATCGTCGAGCGATGCTGGTCGGCCGGCATCTTGAAGCGCACGGTCTTCTTCGTCGGCACGTCGATGACGACGCGCTCGATCATCGTGACGTCCTTGTCGCCCGGCAGCGGGTACTTCCAGGTATCGACCTTGGGGTGGCCGACGTTGGTGCTGACGAGGGTCATTTCGCCGGTCTTGCGCTGGTCCTGCTGGAACGTGGCGAACTTCGTCGAGTCCGGCGACCACACGCCGATGGCCTCGTCGGTGTGCTTCCAGCCAGCGTTGTCGGTGGCGTAACCGTAATCCTTGACGCCGTTGGTGGTCAGCTGCGTTTCCGCACCGCTGGCCACGTCGCGCACCCAGAGATTCCAGTCGCGCACGAAGGCTTCGGACTTGCCATCCGGCGAGACCAGACCCGGCTCTTCGCCGTACGCCTTGCCGTTGGCATCTTTCTTCACCGCCGCCAGGTCGCACTTGTCGGCGGCCTTGTCGCAGAGGTAGTGCTTGCCATGCGAGGTGATATCGAGGGTGCCGTCCGGGCGCACCGTGAATGCGGTCACCGGCAGCTTGGTTGCATCGACCTTTTTGCCCGTGGACGTCGACAGCGCCGCGGCCACCTTGTCGCGGTCGAATGCGCGCGTCGCCTGACCGGTCGAGGCGTCGACCGTGATGAACTGGTCACCGTCCTTGTCGTGGTCGCGATACCAGAAATGGGTGTCGTCGACCCACGTGACGCGGGAGACCGAATGGTCCACCAGTGGCGCCGTATTGGTGCCGAGGAACGAGTCCGCGCGGCGGTAATCGTCGGTGGTGACGGTCTGCGCGGAGGCGGTGGCCCCGATCAGGCCAAGGAGGACGGCGCCGGACAGCGCCGCGTTACGTTTGATCGACATCGATGGTCCCCGTGACGGCAACGCGGCGCGGAAAGCGCCGCAAACCGGACGAGGCTAGCCCCAGGCGGCCCCGGCGGCCTATGCCAGAGGTCACGGGTCGACCGGGCAGCACCCCTGTAGGAGCCGATTCATCGGCGATCGGGTGCTTGTCGTAACCGGGCCCGCTGCCGCGGGATCGCCGATGAATCGGCTCCCACAACCGTTGGCGGCGGCGAGTTACCCGGAATGAGGCCCCGATCGGTACCGCTTGCCTTGCCTTTCGATCATTTTCAGGGCCAGGGCGTCCGGCATCAGCTTGAACAGGGCCTTGATCGCCCGGTTCACCCCGCCGTTCACGTAGACCGCCTTGCCGGCCTCCACCGCGTCCATGCCCTGCCGGGCCACGGTCGGGGCGTCCATCCACATGAAACCTGGCATCTTCGAGACGAGATTGCGCGAGCCCGTCACGTCGTGAAACTCCGAATACGTGAAGCCGGGACACACCGCCGTGGTGTGCACGCCGCTGGCCTTGCCTTCGAGCGCCAGCGACTGCGAGAACTTGATCAGGTAGGCCTTCGACGCCGCATAAAGCGTGTGCCCTGCGGAACCCGGAACATGGCCGGCCAGCGACGCGACGTTAACGATGCGACCGTAACCGCGCGACTTCATGCCGGGAATCAAACGGTAGGCCAGCTCGGTCGGCGCCGTCATCAATACCTGGATGAAGGCAGCATGCGTCGCCCAGGGCTGCTCTTCGAGATAGCCGGTGACGCCGTAGCCCGCGTTGTTGATCAGCACATCGATGGTCAGGCCCTGGGCATCGAGGGCCGCCACGAGTGCTTCGGGACCATCGGTACGCGACAGATCGAGCGGCGCGACGATGGCGTCGATGCCATAGCTGTCGCGTAGTTCGGTCGCGAGCGCTTCGAGACGGTCCGCACGACGGGCCGTGAGGACGAGGTCGTGGCCGCGACGAGCCAGTTCCCGGGCGAAGGCTTCGCCGATGCCGGCTGAGGCGCCGGTGACGAGCGCGCGACGACGATTCGATGCCATGAACGGTATTCCGTGTGTGTCGTGAACGTTGAGTATGCACCGCATGAGCATGAACAGCGTCTGGGTGTGTTGGTCTGCGCGACGCTTATTTCACGAATCCGTGCACCCCTTCGCGGCGAAGCTTGATGTCCCCGAACGACTCACCGTGAGTCACCCAAGGAGCCACCACCATGACCAGCACCGACCACGACATCAAGGTTCTCAACGGCCTTATCGAGACCACGATCGACAGCGCCGAAGGCTATGGCGAGGCGGCAAAAGATGCCGACAACACCCGTTATGCCGCATCGTTCCAGAGCCGCGCTGCCGAGCGTCGCCAGGTGGCACAGCGCCTGCAGCAGCAGGTCAGCTCGCTCGGCGGCACGCCGGAAGATGACGGCACCGTTCTGGCCAAGGCCCATCGCATGTTCGTTGAGCTGCGCGCCAAGATGAGCTCGAAGGACGACACTGCCATTGTCGACGAAGTCGAGCGCGGCGAAGACCACATCAAGGCGAAGTACGAAGACGCCCTGAAGGATACCGACGTCACCGCCGGCACGCGTTCGCTGATCAACGAGGCCTATGTCTCGGTGAAGAGTGGCCACGATCAGATGCGCGACCTGAAGCACGCGCTGCACGGTACGCACTAAGATCTCAAGTGATTAAAAAAAGGGCGAGACCGTGAGGTCTCGCCCTTTTTTTGTGCGAGCGGCGGATCAGTTACCGGTCGCGTCTTCGTTCATCAGGGCGTTGATCTGCGCCTTGTGCGACTCGTAGAAGGCCACGTTCTTCTGGTTCACCTTCGACTGGTCGACATACGCCGCCATCTGCGGATTGTTTTTCGCTTCCGACGCGATGGCCGCATTGGTCACGGCCAGGTTGGCGAGCAGGAACTCACGCGGGGTGAAGCCGTACTTCTTGATCAAGGGCTCAATGCGCGGATCGGCGGCGGTCACCTGCGCGGCGAGATCGTCGAGCGAATGGATCTTCGAGAAATCGGTCTTGGCATCCTTCGGCTTGATGCCTTCCTTCTTTGCTTCCTGCGAGACCTTGACGATGCGGGTGAACACGTCGTCGTTGAGGTTGTAGTTCTGGATGGCCTGCTTGTCCGCTGCGGGAATCTGCGAGGCAGGATTGGCGGCAGGCGCGGGCTGCTCGGCCGGAGCGGCCTGCTGGGCGAAAACAGCCGCCGGGGCGACAGCAGCGGTAGCGAGCAGTGCGGCAAGGATGTAACGAGACTTCACGGGCATCTCCTGAGGTTCGCTGTCCGTGGCGGACGGTGTGGCAGCATAAAGCGGCAATTGTTACGTATGTGTCTGCGCGGTCACGCTTTCTTCAGGAATCTTCGGCACGTTCCAGCCCATGGCGTTATAGAAGTGGTATCGAGCAATGCCGACGTACTCGTGAATGGCGAAGTCCGCGTAGGAGAGGTTGTCCGAGCCCGGCAGCCAGTCGTAGCGCGCCGTGACATAGTCGCCGCGCACAGGTTCGCCATGAATGGCGAAGTGCGCGAAGTACAACACGGCCCGTTTCAGGTGCACCGCGGAAGAGACCAGCACCACCTTGTCGGCACCGTAGCTCATCAACAAGGGCTTGGTGAACTGCGCATTCTGGAAGGTGTTCATGCTCTGCGCTTCGAGAATCATGTCCGCACGCGGCACACCGAGCCGGTCCAGCGAGATCGCGTAGACATCCGCTTCGGCCTGCTTGAGCTTCATGGCATCGCCGCCGCTCACTTCCACCTTGCAATCGCCGCCGGTGGCCTTGCACGAGCGATAGAGTTCGGCGGCCCGCAGGATACGGCCGTTCGCGTAGAGGCTGGGCTCGATCGCCCCTGCGCCGCTACGCACGGTACCCGCACCGAGCAGGATGATGACGTTGCGCTGGCCCCAATGGGCGATGTCCGGCGCGAAACCGGACTGCAGGTTGCCCAGCAGCATGCCGGTCAGCGGACCGCAGCCAGCGAAAAACAGCCAGGCGATACCGATGACCAGCCACGCCGATCCAGCGCGTGGACGACGGCGCCAGAGCAGAACGAGGGCGATGAGCAGCAGGAGCAGGAAGAGGATAAGTGTCATGCCGCCGAGCGTAACCGGATGCGCATGACCGCTCCACCCCGTAGGAGCCGATTCATCGGCGATCCCGCGGCAGCGGGCCAGACTGAGGCAAGCACCCATTCGCCGATGAATCGGCTCCTACAGGGGGCGCGATACGTTACGCGACCGGGACAACGCCTGTTCCAGGCAGGTCACCAGCGTGTCGCCGTGGAAGGGCTTGCCGAGGTAACAGAACGCACCCGCCGCCATGACGCTCTCGCGCACGGCCTCGTCGAGGAAGCCCGAGACGAAGACGATCGGATAGGTGCGGCCACGTTCAATCAGGCGGCGCTGCAAGGCGGTGCCATCGATCCCCGGCATATGGACATCGCTAACAAGGCAGTCGATGCCTTCGTCGCCACCGGGGCGGAGGAAATCTTCAGCGGAAGCAAAGCCTCGCACTTCGTGTCCCAGCGACCGCACGAGGCTGGCGGTCGCCAGTCGGACCGCTTCGTCGTCGTCTACGATCGCCACAATCCTGTTCGCGGCCAAGCTGTCGTCCTCATCCAGCACCATCGTGCCGGCCTACAGTGCGCGCCCGGCCCCAGGTTGGGAATCATACGGAGGTGTGCGGTCTGTCACCCCTTGGCTTCAAGGGTGCGTAGCGAGGGCCTCAGCCTGGCGCACCAGCTCAGCCAGTGAGCGGGCGGCCATTTTGCGCATCACGTTGCCGCGGTGGATCTTCACGGTGATCTCGGACAGGCCAAGCAAGCCGCCGACCTGCTTGTTCATCAGGCCCGCCGTGACATGGTGCATCACCTCGCGCTCCCGGGGGGTGAGTGAGGCATAGGCCCGGCGCAGGGCCCCGATGGCGTCGGCCTCACGACGCCCGGCGGCATCACGCTCGATCGCCATGCTCACCGCATCGAGCATGTCCTGGTCGCGAAAGGGCTTGGAGAGAAAGTCGAGCGCTCCGGCCTTCATCGCCCGCACCGACATGGGAATGTCGCCGTGCCCGGTCATGAAAACGATGGGAAGGCGGTTGTCCATGGCCGCCAGCTGGGCCTGGAAATCCAGACCGTTAACGCCGGGCAGGCGGACATCCAGCACGAGGCAGCCCGGTGCGTTGGCATTCTCGCGGGCGAGGAAGTCAGCGGCGCTGCCGAAGGCGGCCACGTTGAGGCCGACCGAACGGAACAGGGAATCCAGGGCTTCGCGCACAGCGGCATCGTCGTCGACGATGCAGACGACAGGCGCCTGCGCCGTTGTCAGGGGGAGCGGCATTCGGGTCACGCGCCAGCCTCCTCGGCTACCGTGACCGGCAGCGTGAAATGGAAGGTCGCCCCGCCTTCCGGTCGGTTCGTCGCCCAGAGGCGCCCCCCGTGAGATTCGACCGTCGACCGGCAAATGGCAAGGCCCATGCCCATACCGCCACCGCGCGTCGTCACGAACGCGTCGAAAAGATGGGCGGCGATATCCTCGGGAATGCCGGTGCCGCTGTCTTCCACCTCGACCAGGATGCCTTCCTCGCCATCGGCCCGGGCACGCAGGACCAGCGAGCGCGTTCCCTCGACGGCGGACATCGCGCGGATTGCGTTACCCATCAGGTTCAGCACCACCTGCTGCAATTGCACGCGGTCGCCGCGGGGCAAGGGAGCTTCGGGAGCTATGTCGACACTCAGCATGACGTGATGCTGAGCCATCTCCCCCTCCAGTAGCAGCGCGCATTCGGCAACCAGGGCGCCGAGATCGACGAGCACGTGCTGGCGTGGTTCCTTGCTGGCCAGGCTGCGTACGCGGTGCACGACCTCACTCGCCCGGCGTGCATCACGAACCACCCGCTCGATCGCGTCGCAGGCTTCCTGAAAGTTTGGCTCCTGGCGGCGAAGCCAGCGCAGGCTGGCTTCGCCATGGGTGACGATGGCGGCCAGCGGCTGGTTCACTTCGTGCGCAATCGAGGCGCTCATCTCGCCGAGCGCCGTCACTCGCGCGGCCTGGGCAAGCTCCGACTGCACGGCCATCAGCGCGCGCTCAGCCCGTTTGCGGTCGGTGATGTCGACCACGCTGACCAGGACACGATCGAAGCGCGTCGGACCCAGCGGCATGTTCAGGGCGAACAGCACGGTAAGCCGCTCACCCTTGAGATTGGCGATATGCGTTTCACCTTCCGCCACGCCGCCGCCTTGCGCAATGGTCAGTATCACCCGGCCGAATGTCGTATCCGTGGCGGGCAGAAACCGGTCCAGCGGCCCGAGCAGGTCTTCGCGGCAAGGTGCGCCAAGCATGCGAACGGTGGCGTCGTTGACGTCGGTCACCTGGGTGAGTTCGCAGCATTCGCGGACGAACGCCGGATGGGCCTGAAGGTAAGCCGCGAGGTCGACCATACCCTCCTCGCGCAGCTGGGCGATACGGGCCATGACCTGGGTCCAGTCCTCTTCCCAGAAAGAAAACCGGGCCTTTTCGAACATGCTGCGATAGCGGCCCTCGCTTTCGCTCAAGGCCGCATCCGCCGCACGGCGGGCAGTGACGTCGGTTCCCGCCTCGAGGATCACCCGCGCCTTGCCGCGATCGTCGCGTAACAGCGCGCAACGGGCGGCTACGATGACAAGGCGGCCATCCCGATGACGCTGCGTCACCTCGCCCTCCCAGCGCCCGGCACTGAACAGCGCGGCGTCCACGACGGTGTGATGGCCCGGCAACGTGGTGCCGAGCAGGTCGCTGGCGCGATGCCCCATGGCTTCGCTCGCCGTCCAGCCGTAGAGCTGCTCGGCGCCGGAATTCCACAGCACGATGACATCGTCCATGTCGCGCACGTAGATCGAATCGTGGGTCAGTTCGATGAGCCGGGCCTGCCCGGCGATCGTCGCCATGCGGTCGCGTGCCCGTAGCGACAGCACCGCCGTGATGGCGATCGCCGAGAGGCTGACCAGGCAACGCAACATGGCCGCGTCCAGGCCGGGCCAGCCGTGACCACGGACGAAGGACACGAGGGTCAGCCCCATGCAACCGAAGGCGGCCCCACCAATGGCACGACGGCTGCCACTGGCCGCCACCAGCAACACCACGACCAGGTACACCACGGCCACGGCGCCTTGCAGCGGAGTAAAGGTGTCGACCAGGAAGACGGCCAGCGACAGCAGGGCGCCCGCCGTCATCAATAAACCGGCCACGGCCCGGCGTGGCCCGATGAGGGAACCGCCGGCGCTGGCTTGGAGGGGTCGGTAAGGTGGCATCGAAGGTGGCTCGGCCCGATCGTCTTGTGCAGATTCGGCCTGAAGCGTGGCCGAATGACGTCAGATCGTCTTGCACGCCGGTGATGGTTTTTGACCATTACGGCACGACAGCTACAAGATATTCCGACAAGGGAGGGTTTAACCCTTTGGTATGAGCTTTACAGTCCCTTTGTAGAATTCAGTACACCCCCGCATCGCGACTAGGCTGCAAGTGTGGGCAGACCGCCCACGCCCGTTGCCGTGGAGCTCACGCTGATGCGATACGAAACCAACACGTTCGCCGGGACCGGTGGTGCGCGCACCACCGAGGCCATGCATGCCCTTGCGCCCTTCGCCATCGATGCCCCCGCTGCCGAGCAGGAACCGACGGTCACCCGCCTGCTCGAGCAGGCCCTCACCGCCGTCGAGACCGATCTGGCCACGACCCGCGCGTGTGTCGCACGTGTCGCCGCCCTCCTCGATCGCGAGGAAATCCACGCGGAAACCGCCAGCTCGGCACGCCGCCGCGTCGGTGCCGGCCTCGCCCCATGGCAGGCACGTCGTGTCGCGAGCCACGTCGAGGAAAACCTCGGTTTCGCGATCACCATCGACCATCTGGCCACGATCGCCGGTCTGTCGAGCAGTTATTTCTGTCGGGCGTTCAAGGACACCTTCGGCGATCCGCCGCACGCCTACATCATGCGTCGCCGCGTCGAGCGGGCGCAGACCCTGATGCTGCAAACCCGCGAACCGCTCAGCCAGATCGCCCTTGCCTGCGGCCTTTCGGACCAGGCCCACCTGTGCAACCTGTTCCGCCGCCTCGTCGGGCAGAGCCCGAGTCATTGGCGGCGTTCGCAGTGGCAGGAAGCGTAATCGTCAACCGAACAGCTTCGTCGCGACCTCGGCAATGTGTTTGCCCTGGAAACGTGCACCAGCCAGTTCGTTGTCGGAGACCTGACGGGAACCGTCGCTGCCTGCAATGGTCGTAGCTCCGTAAGGCGTACCACCCGTGATCTCGTCCAGCTTCATCTGTCCCTGGAAACTGTAGGGCAGGCCCACCGGAATCAGACCCAGATGAAACAGGTTGGTGATGATCGAGAACAGGGTCGTTTCCTGGCCACCGTGCTGCGTCGCCGTCGAAGCGAACGCGCCACCGATCTTGCCGTTGAGCGCACCACGCGCCCACAACGGACCGGTCTGGTCGAGGAAGCTGGCCATCTGCGAGGTCATGCGGCCGTAACGGGTACCGGTGCCGATGATGATCGCATCGTAGGCTTCCAGTTCGTCGACGCGCGCGATGGGTGCAGGTTGGTCGAGTTTGAAGTGCGCGCTTTTGGCAACATCGTCGGGGACGGTTTCGGGCACGCGTTTAATATCGACGTGCGCGCCGGCGTCCCGAGCGCCTTCAGCCACGGCGTTGGCCATTTTTTCGATATGGCCGTACGCCGAGTAGTAGAGAACGAGGACTTTTGCCATCGGGGTAACTCCTCTGCGAAAGAATCGGGAAGGGAAAGATAGGCACGCTGGCTGTCGAGGTGAGGTTATGGGTATGTCGTACGCACAGATTGTCGATATTCGCTCCGCCGCCGATGGGCCGGCGCGGAAGTCACACGCCTGGAAGGTGCTGCGAGAAGCCGCGCGCGTCGAGCCGGACGAAGCCCGTCGGATCGCCTGGTACCGCAACGACCCCATCGAGCACCTGGACCTGCAAACGGCCGAGGTCCTGGTGGCGTCCGGACGCTACGAGGAAGTGCTCGCCTTTTTGCGTGGCGTAAAGATAGATCTGGGTCTGGAGGTTTCCGTGGGGTTCGGCGCGTTCTGACGACCGCCCTCAGGCGCGGTAGACGCGCGCCTCCCCCGGGCGAAGCAAGGCCGGGGACGAGCCTGCCACGGTCGAGATGACCACGGCCCCCGGCACGGGCAAGGGCAACAGCCTCTCGCCGTCGGTGAAATTGAGCGCCACGACATAGCGCTCGTCGCCATCGCAACGTTCGTACACCATCACGGCGTCATCGACGGCGAGCAGCCGAAAGCTACCGACGCTCAGCGCGCGACTGTCACGGCGCAGGCAAAGCAGCGCTTTGTAGAGCGACAGCAGGGACGCATGATCC
>NZ_JBFUIT010000003.1:0-64063 GCF_056401735.1 Luteibacter sp. P4_D7_3 | reverse complement strand
GCCCAACGTCGCGCCATACATGGTGCCGTCCGCCAGCAACACGGTCGTCGCGTTGGTGAACTCCCCATTGGCAAGGCCATCGGCCAGCCCGAAAGGACGAAAGCTTCCCGGCACGGGATCGAATCGCCAGACGCCCGTCTGTCCATAGAGCCACAGACGCCCCATCAGGTCCTTGCGCACGTTGAGGATGTCTGCCGACGGGAAGCCCTGCGCACCACCGAGGCTTCGTTCCAGACGTGCTCGACTACCGTCCCAGACGTAATGCTCCAGCGCGGCGGGACGAACGATCCAGAAGCCGTCGCCATCGGGCTCGAAGGCACTGACACGCCCCGGCGCCACACCCTCGACGTAGCGCATCTGCCCGACCGCGCGATCCAGACGAGCCAGCCCTGCGGCACTGGCCTGCCAGAGATCCCCGTCGACCATCTCGATCTGCCTCGTATCGGCGCCGCCTCGGCGCGCCTCGGCGAATGGCACCGCGGCGGCAGCGGCAAGAGCCGGATCCAGTGCAAACAGGCCCTGACCGACCGCCGCGACGTACACCGTGCCGTCCGCCGCGGCGGCCATCGACGTCACGGCATGGTCGATCGTGCCGCGAAACAGAGGCCGTACGACGCCGGCGGACGCGACCGACAACCCGTCCACGCCACCCGCCAGAAGGCGTCCATCCGCCAGTTCGAGCAGGCTCTGCACCCGCGCGGCATCCAGGTCGAAACCGCCCGAGGCCCGCCCTGTCGACGGATCGAAACGACGGATCCAGCCGCGGAATCCACCGACCCATAGCTCCCGATCGCCATGGGCCGCGACCGCCGTCACGGCGCGGCCAGGAAAACTCCAGGGGTCCGTCGCGACGTGCGCGAATCGCGTGAAGTCCTCCCAACCGGGGCCCAGATAGGCCACCCCGCCGTCGCTGAGCGCAAACCACAGGCCGTGTTCTCGGTCCTCGATCATGTCGCTCACGGTGCGACCGGGAAGCCCGCCCGGTGCGGTCCATGAGTCGGCGATGACGTGCCGCCGTCCGAGGCGGTCGATCATGGACAGGCCGTCGAGGGTGGCGATCCAGACAGTGTCATGGCTGTCGACCAGCGCGCCGCGCACGTGCTGCGACGCCACGCGCGTATCGCGCGAGATGCGCCCGTCTCCGGTGAGGCGATAGAGTCCGGCGTCGCTCGCGAACGTCAACTCACTGCCCCTGCCGGCGATGCGAGTGACCCGCGGCGCGGCACCATCGGCGAACGGCACGGGCCGCGGTAGCCCATCGCGGTCGATGACGTCCACGCCGGACTCCCCGGCCACCCAGACGCGGCCATCGTCCGATGCGTACAACGCCCGAATCGTCGTCGACGACCTGTCCGGGCCCATCGCCAGGTGCTCGAAGCCGCTGCCATCGGGCCGCATGCGGTCGAGGCCCTTCGACGTAGCCACCCAGATCGATCCGTCTTTGGACTGCGTCACGGCGCGCACGTCGTCGTCCGACAGACCGTCCCGCCATTGCACAAAGCCACCGGTGACGGGGTCGTAACGCGCCAGACCGACGTCGGGACCACCGATCCAGATGCGATCGTCGCGATCCACGTAGAGCGCCGACAGCGCACTGACCGGCATCGGATGGTTTCGTTCGGCACCGATGCCGGGGGCGATGAACTCAACGCCATCGAAGCGTGCAAGCCCCAGCGCGGTCGCTACCCAGATAAAGCCGCGGGCGTCCTGCGCCACGGCCTTCACCTTGCTACTGGGCAGGCCTTCGTGCAGCCCGAAGCCGCGAAACTGAGGAGTGGGAACCGGTGGCATGGCCGTATCGGCCATGACGGGGGTGACGACGGCCAGAAAGACCGCGGCCACGAGAATCCATCTCGCGAAGAGCGTGTGGTGCATACGCTTTATTCCTTGTTCGATCCCGATGATGCCATAGCTTCGTCGAGGCAGAACAGGCGCAATGGACTGATTATCCGTAGGCATTCGCCGGGGCACTTGCCTCTAGAATGCCGGGCATGTCACGCCGACTTCGTACCCTGATCGCGGCCATCGGCATCGCCGCCTTCGCCTGGCTGCTCTTCGCCGCGCTGGAGCGCGCGCTATCGCTGGCGCAGCGTTTCATGAGCCTGCCCGAGGGCCTACGCTGGGTGATCGGGGGCCTCCTTGCCCTGATGGTCGTCCTTGGCGCGGCCGCGGCCGTGTGGCTACTGCGTCCGCGCAAACCGCGTGCCCCGATCATTGCGCCCGATCGTGCATCGCTGGAGTCGCGCATCGCCGCCCTCCGCGAATCGGACGCCAACGTTGAGGAACTTCGTAGCGAACTCGACGAACTCGACCGTCGTCGGCTGTCCTCCTCGATCTACCTCGCCGTTTTCGGCGAGATCTCCACCGGCAAGTCGACGCTGATCGCCGCACTGGTGCCGGGGTCGACGCCGGCCAGCGACGTGCGCGGCGGAACCACCCGGGAGGTCACCCATTACGAAGGCGACGCACCGACGGGCGAGCACTGGACGGTGGCGGATGTGCCAGGCTCAGCCGAGGCCGAGGGTAACGATCGCGAACGCATCGCGCGCGAAGAGGCCCTGCGTGCGCACGCCGTACTTTACGTCTGCGCTGGCGACCTCACCCGCACCCAGGCGGCGGAACTCCGCTGGCTGGGTGATTTCGGCAAGCCCTTGCTGCTTGTCGTCAACAAGGTGGATCAATGGACCAGCGGAGAACGCGAACAGTTGATCGCGCGCCTGCGCGAACGAAGCGAAGGTATTCCTGACGCGATCCTCCCCGTCAGTGCACGCCATGGCGATCTCGGCTCGTTGCCAGACGCCCTTCGCCGTCTGCTCGCGCCGGGCGCGGCGGCGCTCGAAGGCCAGCGCGAAAATGCGGTACTCGCAGGTTTGCACGAGCGCACCAGCGAAACGGAAGCCCTGTGGCGCGCCGCGGAAGCCGAGCGCATCGTGCACCGCTACGCGCGGCGTGCCGTCGTCGGCGCGATGGCTGCCGTGGCGCCGGGCACGGACCTGGTCATCCGGGGCGCCCTGGCGGCCGGCCTCGTCCGCGCCTTGGCCGGGTTGTACGGCGTTCGGGTCACCGAGGTTGAAATCGAGGACCTGTTGCGCCRGGTCCGCCTCACCCTGCGAACGGGAACCACCGTGGTCCTCGCCGTGGCTGGCAACGCGATGAAAGCGTTTCCCGGCCTCGGCACGCTGGGCGGGGGCGTCTTGCACGCCTTTGCCTACGCCTTGATCTTCGACAGCCTTGGCCGGGCGCTTGCCGCGAGCCTCGCGGAACGCCAGGCGCTGGACCAGGCGGACGCCGGCGCCCGCTTGCACGACCTGCTTGCCGACGAAGGCACCTCCCGCTTGCGCCGCCTCGCTGAACTGACCGGCGAGGCGCTACGGGATCGCTGAGTGAACGATGCGTTCCCGGCGCATGGGCTGACAAGGCGTCCGCCGTCGGCCACACTGCTCGTCATTGGCCCCTAGCGGCCCCGTCGGAACAGGCCCTTACGCATGCGTCTTGCCGGTTTCCTCCTCCTCTTCGGCCTGGCTGTCGTGCCAGTCGCCGCACGCGCCGAAGCGCTCAGCTATCACATCGATCCGGTACACAGCCAGGTCGTGTTCAACGTCGAGCACAACGGCTTCTCGCGCTCGTTCGGACGTCTGCGCGTCACCGACGGCACGATCCTCTTCGATCGCGACGACTGGTCGAAGTCGTCCGTCGACGCCACGATCGACGCCACCTCGGTGGACATGGGCGACGCCGACTGGGACAAGGCCGTCCAGGGAAGCGACCTGCTGGACACCGCCCACGCACGCACGGCGCACTATGTCAGCGATACCGTCGAAAAGAAGAACGACGACGAAGGCGTCGTCCACGGCAAGCTGACGCTTCGCGGCGTGACGCTGCCACTCGACATCCCGTTCCGGGTCAATCGCATCGGCAAGACCATCTATGGCCTGCATACGGTGGCCGGCTTTTCCGCGCAGATATCGATCGATCGCACGGCGTACGGCATGACATCCAATCGCAACTCGATCGGCACTAACGTATCCGTGTGGCTCGAAATCGAAGCGATTCGCGGCGGCGAGCGCACTTCATCCAACGACAAGGAAAAAACCGATGCCCCTGCGCAGTGACCACACCCGCTGGAGCACGGCCGCCAAGACCTTTCACTGGGTGATGGCGCTGCTGATCCTGGGCAATGGCGCATTCGCCCTCTGGATGGACGGCCTCAAGCCGTCGTTGCAGAAGATCAACATGTTCGCCCTGCACAAGTCGATCGGCCTTACCGTACTCGCCCTGTTCCTGCTGCGCGTGCTCTGGCGCGCCATCGACCGTCGGCCGGCCGACGTGCCCGCACCGCATTGGCAGCACCTCGCCGCGAAGACGGTGCACGGTTTCCTCTACCTGCTGATCGCGGCGATCCCGTTGTCGGGCTGGGCGTTCAACTCCGCCCACGGCTTCCCGCTGCAGTATTTCAAGCAGTTCAATCTTCCGGCACTGGTGGAAAAGAACCCGGGGCTGTCCGATACGCTGGGGACAGTCCACGTCTACCTGTTCTGGTTTCTGTTACTGGTGCTCGTCGCCCATGTCGGCGGCGCGCTCAAGCATCACTTCATCGACCGCGACGACACGCTCCGCCGCATGCTGCCGTTCGGCCGTGCGAAGCGGGCGCCCCCTACCTCTTCCGGAGACACGCCATGACCCTGACCACCCGCCGCCTGTCCGCACTTGCCTTCGCGCTCGCTCTTTCCCTCGCCGCTTCCGCGGCCGATTACAACGTGGGCCCGGGCAGCACGCTCGGTTTCAGCGGCAAGTTCCAGGGCCAGCAATTCGACGGCACGTTCGGCAAGTTCACCGCCTCCACGATCAGCTACGACGCCGCTAACCTGGCTGCCTCGAAGTTCGATGTCACGGTGGATATGTCCACGGCAAAGACCGGTGACGGCGATCGCGACAATGCACTGCCGGGTTCCGATTTCTTCGACACGAAGAAGTTCGCCACCGCGCACTACGTCACCACGGGCTTCAGCAAGAACGCGAAGGGCGACGTTATCGCCAACGGTAACCTCACGCTGCACGGCGTGACCAAGCCGGTCGCTCTCAAGGTCGCCTTCTCGCCGAATGCCGGCGGCGCGCGCCTCTCCGTCACGGGCACGCTGAAGCGTCTCGATTTCGGCGTCGGCAGTGGCGAGTACAAGGACACCTCGACCATCGCCGACGAAGTCCTCGTCAACGGTTCGCTTAACCTGCTGCCGAAGTAATCCGGACCGTGGCGGGCTTCCGCGAACGCTTTCGCGGTCTCGCCGGCCGCCTCCGCCGCCGCCGCGTGCCCAGCGCAACGGCAGCGGAGGCGCGAGGCAGTTCCGTGGCGGCGAGCCTGCGCGGATTGCTCGACGATCCTTCCGTCCCGGCCAACGTGCGCGAGGCCATGGCCGCGGACTTCCGACGTGTCCAGACCATGCTCGAACGCCTGGAACGCGAAGAACTGCACGTGGCCGTGTTCGGCCGGGTCTCTGCCGGCAAGTCCGCGCTGGGCAACGCCCTGCTCGGTCGCGACGCCTTTGCGGTCGGCGTGCTCCACGGCACGACCACCGAGGCGGATGCGGCACGCCTGGACGAGGCGAGTGCCGCGGGCCTCGTGCTCATCGACACGCCCGGTATCAACGAACTCGGCGGCGAAGCGCGAGAGAAACTCGCTTTCGAAGTCGCCGAGGTCAGCGACCTGATCGTCTTCGTTGCCGACGGCGACCTCACGCGCGAGGAGCGAGACGCGCTGCGCACCCTGGCGTCGACGCGGCGTCCCCTGCTGCTCGTACTGAACAAGACCGACCGTTATTCCGATGAAGAACGCGAGGGTCTGCTCGAACAGCTACGCCAGCACGGTGCCGGACTGGTCCGACGCGAAGACGTGATCGCCGTTGCGGCACGACCCAGCCCGCGCGATGTCATCGAAACGGATGTGCAAGGTCATGAACGGCAAACCGTCGTAGCCGCCGCTACCGATGTCATGGCACTGAAGTCACGCCTGCTTGCCATTGCCGAGCGAGAAGGCAAAACCTTGTCGGCCATCAATGCGGGTTTGTTCGCCGGACGCCTGACCGATCAGGTGACCGAGCGTGTTGCCGCCACGCGACGCGATGTCGCCTCCGGCGTCATCCGGCAGTACTGCATCGCCAAGTCCGTGGCGGTGGCGCTCAATCCCGTTCCGGTCGCCGACCTGCTTCTGGCGGGTGGGCTGGATGCGGCAATGGTCGTGCAGTTGGGCCGGGTCTATGGTTTGCCGCTCACGCGTACCGAATCGGGACGTCTCGTCGCCGTCATCACCACGCAGCTTGCCGCGCTGATGGGCGCCGTGTGGGGCGTGCAACTGGTAGCGTCCGCCCTTAAGGGACTCAGCGGCGGCCTGTCCGTCGTCGTCACTGCCGCTGCCCAGGGTGCCTTGGGCTGGTATGCGACGGTACTGATAGGACGCGCCGCTGAGCATTACCTCATCACGGGCAAGTCCTGGGGCGAACACGGCGCCAAACGGGCGGTCGCCGACATCGTGGCCAGCCTCGACCGCGACTCCATCCTGCGCGAAGCACGCGAGGAAATCCTCCGCCACCTGCGCAAATAGGTAAATGTAGGAGCCGATTCATCGGCGAAAAGCCAACAAAGCGGTGACGCCGCCCCCCCTCCATTCGCCGATAACTCGGCTCCCACATGTCTCATGTGCCGATAAATCGGCTCACCGCCTCGGCGTCGAACGGCCAGTCCAGCTCGACGCCATCCCCTCGTTGCAGCACCGGCACCCGCGCCCCATAGCGCGCCTCCAGAGCCTCGTCCTCATCGATCCACACCGGGACGAACTCCGGAAAACGCGCCTGCGCCAGCACCTCCAACGCGAGGTCGCAAAGGTGACAGTCGTCTCGCTGGAAGAGGGTGAAGTCGGACATGCGCAGGTGTATGGGGTCAGTGGCAGGCAGGCGTAGAATAGCCGGCTACTCCCCGTAGCCAACTCCCCTAAGCCATGGCAGTCAGCGTTTTCGACCTCTTCAAGATCGGTATCGGTCCGTCCTCCTCCCATACCGTGGGGCCGATGCGCGCCGCCGCACGCTTTGCCGAACACTGGCTTGCCGAGAAGGGCGTGCTCGAGCGCGTAGCGCGCGTGCGCTGCGAGCTGTTCGGCTCGCTGGCGATGACCGGCCGTGGCCACGGCACCGACAAGGCCGTTCTGCTCGGCTTCGAAGGCGAGTGGCCGGACAAGGTCAACCCCGACGAGATCCCGGCCACGCTGGAGCGCATTCGCTCCAGTAAGCGCATTCGCATCCTGGGCCGTCACGAGATCGACTTCGACGAAAAGACCGACCTGGTCTTCAACAAGCGCCAGAAGCTCCCCTTCCACACCAACGGCATGCGCTTCTCGGCCTACGACGCCGACGGCAACGAACTGGCCACGCGCGACTATTACTCGGTCGGCGGCGGTTTCGTGGTCAATCCGGACGAAGCTGCCGAAGACCGCATCGTGGCGGACACCAGCGAGCAGCCCTTCCCCTTCAGCAGTGGCGACCAGATGCTCGCCCTGTGCGAGGAAAACGGCCTGACCATTGCCCAGCTGATGATGCGCAACGAGAGCATCTGGCGCCCCGAAGCGGAAACCCGCGCTGGCCTGCTGGTCATCTGGAAGGCGATGCAGGACTGCGTTTCGCGCGGTCTGCGCTCGCCGGGCACCCTGCCAGGCGGGCTGAAGGTCCAGCGCCGCGCACCGTCGATGGTCGCCGAACTGCGTTCGCAGCCGGAAGCCGCGCTGCGCGACCCGCTCACCATTCTCGACTGGGTGAATCTGTACGCGCTGGCGGTGAACGAAGAGAACGCCGCCGGCGGCAGCGTGGTTACCGCGCCGACCAATGGCGCAGCGGGCATCGTCCCCGCCGTTTTGCACTATTACCGGCACTTCTGCCCGAACGCCTCGGAAGACGGCGTGATTGAGTTTCTCCTCACGGCCGGGGCCATTGGCATCCTCTACAAGGAGAACGCCTCGATCTCCGGCGCCGAGGTGGGTTGCCAGGGCGAGGTGGGCGTGGCCTGCTCGATGGCCGCTGGCGGTCTTACCGCCGCCCTGGGTGGCAGTGTGCGCCAGGTCGAGAATGCCGCCGAGATCGGCATGGAGCACAACCTGGGCCTCACCTGCGACCCCATCGGTGGCCTGGTGCAGATTCCCTGCATCGAGCGCAATGCCATGGGCGCGGTCAAGGCGATCAACGCCAGCCGCATGTCGCTCAAGAGCGACGGCAAGCATCACGTATCGCTGGACAAGGTCATCGCCACCATGCGCGACACCGGCCGCGACATGAAGGACAAGTACAAGGAAACCTCCCGCGGGGGCTTAGCCGTCAACGTTATCGAGTGCTGAGGCCGCCCTACCGGGTCGGGCACATCCGGGGTAGCCGGTCGACGGTCTCGACACGGACCGGCTCGTCCTGTCCCCACCAGTTGGCGACCGCCGTGTAGCAGATGCGCAGCTTGCCGCGACGGGTGTCGAAGCGCTGCTTACTGGTATAGGCGAAGCACGATACCGAGGCCAGGTGCCCCAGTTCGCGCATCGTAATGGCGCACCGCCGCACGGATTCGACAGGGTCCTCGCCAGGGTAGAGAGTGAAGTAAAAACCCTTGGCGGTACGGTCGTAGGACTCTGAATCGATCAGCCGGCCTTTGTCGTTCCATTGCTCATCGGCTGCGGCAACGCCGCATACCGAAATGGCAATGAACAACACGCCGCTGGCGACCACCTTCGAACGCATCCGAACCCCTTCATCCCTACCGCGTCGGCCAGTGTATATCGACGAGAGCCCGGTTTGGCGAGGGCATCCGCTGGCTGACATGCGGAGCCGGGGCTGTCATCATCCCGCCCTTGTGCCGCCATGGGCCGGGTTCCCCCGTCCCGTCCGACCGGAGTCATCATGTCCCACCACGCTATCCGCCGCGATGTCGGCGCTTTCGCCCTGATGCTTACCGGCCTGGGCTCGATCATCGGCTCAGGCTGGCTCTTCGGCGCCTGGCACGCTGCCCAGCTTGCAGGCCCCGGCGCGGTTTACGCCTGGATCATCGGCGCCGTCATCATCCTGTTCATCGCCCTCACCTATGCGGAACTGGGCGCGATGTTCCCCGAGTCCGGCGGCATGGTGCGCTACGGCCACTACTCGCATGGCTCGCTGGTCGGCTTCATCGCTGGCTGGGCCAACTGGATCGCCATCGTCTCGGTCATCCCGGTCGAGGCCGAAGCCTCCGTCCAGTACATGGCCTCCTGGCCGTGGGAATGGGCACAGTGGACCAAGGGCCTGTACGTGGTGACCAACGGCCACGGCGAGCTGACCCCGCCCGGCCTGGCCATTGCCGCGGTGCTGGTCCTGGTCTATTTCTTCCTGAACTTCTGGAGCGTGAAGCTGTTCGCCAAGAGCAACACGGCGATCACCATCTTCAAGCTCGTCGTGCCGGCAGCCACGGGCATCGCGCTCATCTGCACCAGCTACAACCCGGGCAACTTCCACATTGGCGCCAATGGCGGCACGCACGCCATCGACATCTCGTCGATCCTTACGGCCGTCGCCATCTCCGGCATCGTCTTCAGCTTCAACGGCTTCCAGAGTCCGGTAAACCTGGCCGGTGAAGCGCGCAACCCAGGGCGTAACGTACCGTTCGCCGTGATCGGCTCGATCCTGCTGGCCACCGTGGTCTACGTGCTGCTGCAGATTGCCTTCATCGGCGCCGTGCCGCCCGACCAGCTCGGCAAGGGCTGGGCCGGTCTCGAGTACGCTTCGCCGTTCGCCCAGCTGGCCACCGCGCTGATGATCAACTGGATGGCGATCCTGCTCTATGCGGACGCCTTCGTGAGCCCCAGCGGCACCGGCGCCACGTACACGGCCACCACCGCACGCATGATCTACGCCATGGAGCGTAACGGCCAGCTGCCGAAGATCTTCGGCCACATCCATCCGCGCTTCGGCATTCCGCGTCCAGCCATGTGGCTGAACCTGGTGGTGAGCTTCCTCTTCCTGTTCTTCTTCCGCGGCTGGGGCACGCTGGCAGCGGTGATCTCGGTGGCGACGATCATCTCCTACCTCACCGGCCCGGTCAGCGTCATGACCCTGCGCCGCACGGCGCCGGAAATGAAGCGACCGCTGCGCATCCCCGGGCTGCCCTTGCTCGCCGCCCTCGCCTTTATCTTCGCCACCGAGTTGCTGTACTGGGCGAAGTGGCCGCTCACGGGCGAGATCATCCTGCTGGTGGTCGTCGCCTTGCCGCTGTACTTCTATTACACCGCCAAGAGTGGCTGGGAAGACTTCAGGCGCCACATGGCCGGTGCGTGGTGGCTGATCGCCTACCTGCCGACCATTGCGCTGGTTTCCTATGCGGGCAGCACCACGTTCGGCGGCCACAACTACATCCCGTACGGCTACGACCTCGCCGTCGTCGCCGTGATCGGCGTCGTCTTCTACTTCTGGGGTATCTCCGCCGGTTGGCGTACGCCGATGGTCGAAGCCGCCCGCTTCAACCACGATGAGATGCACGGCGATGACCCGGTGATTCCGCCGAGTGCGGATGAGGCGGCCAGGGCTAGCGGCCAGCGTTGAGCAAAATGAAACCGCCCTTCGGGGCGGTTTTTTTGTGTCCTCGCCCAGGACTGAGCTGCTCAAGGGATACCTGACAGAAAGCACCGATCGAACGCGACTCCCAACGCACAGATACCTTCTTTCGACAGTGACGGACCATCGTCACGCTGCACGGCTCTTACCGCAGCGACAAGGAAGGCATCACGTGTACCTCATGTACGTCGATGAGAGCGGCGACCCCGGCATCACCAACTCGCCTACGCGTTACTTCACGCTTTCCGGGCTGGTTATCAACGAAACGCGCTGGCAGTCCGCGATGGGACGAGTTGCAGACTTCAGACAGCGCATGCGCTCCGCCTTTGGTCTCCAGGTGCGCGAGGAGATTCATTCGGCGAGGTTCATCACTAGCCCCGGGCCATTGGTCAGGATTCCAAGGCATGATCGCCTGGCCATCCTCCGCCACTTCGCAGACGAACTGGCGAGAATGTCCGAGCTGTCGGTCATCAACGTGGTTGTCGACAAACAAGACAAGCCGACGACCTACGATGTTTTCGAACACGCATGGCGAGCGCTTGTGCAGCGGTTTGAGAACACCCTCATACACAACAATTTTCCCAACGCCATGACGAAGGGCGAGTGCGGGATGGTTTTTGCCGACGGACAGCCCTCGGCAAAGCTGATCGCGATGTACACAAGGATGCGCGACTACAATCCTGTCCCCAATCAGACGGGGGGTGGCTACAGGAACATCGTGATGAGAAAAATCATCGAAGACCCGTGCTTTCGGGACTCCGCTCACTCGCTCTTGATTCAGGCGGCAGATCTCGTTGCTTTTCTGCTGTACCAGCAGGAGCAGCCGAACCAGTACATGCGAAAATCGGGCGGCGCTGGATATTTTTCACGCCTGACACCGATCTTGTGCCGACGTGCCAGCCCCCGAGATCCGCAGGGCATCGTGCGGCTATAAAAAAGGGGCGCTTGAGAGCGCCCCGGAGAGATCCTAGTAGGTGGACCGGCCACCGGTCAGATCTCGCAATGAAATCTACTCTTGCATGGGGTGTCTTGCAAGGTCATCGCGAGCTTCGGCGGCAAAGCTGACGTAAACGCGCGGTCTCGACTGACACGCACTCCGCATACATGGAAGGTCCGAATCACTACAAGGCGAGCACATCTCCCAGCAACGCCTGCGCCGTGATCTCTGGACCGGCGCCCGGCCCCTGAATAACCAGCGGCGTGGCGTGGTAGCGCGTGGTGGTGAGCGCGAACTGATTGTCCGTGCCTGACAGGCGCGATGCGGGATGCTCGGGACCGACTTCGAACAAACCGACGCGGGCACGACCGCGTTGATTCAGGCGTGCGAGATAGCGCAGCACCTTGCCATTCGCCTTGGCAACCGCCTGGCGCTGACGTAGCGGCTCGTCCAGCTCTTCGAGGCGATCGAGGAACGTTTTCGTGTCGAGCGTGCGAAGCGCTTCGGGTACGAGGCTTTCGATTTCCACTTCCTCGCTACCCAACGAGAAGCCTGCGTTGCGCGCGATGATCAGAAGCTTGCGCGCCACGTCTTCGCCCGAAAGATCGGAGCGCGGATCCGGCTCGGTGAAACCGAGGCGACGCGCATCCCGAAGCAAGGCGGAGAACGGACGACTACCGTCGTACTGGTTGAACAGCCACGAGAGCGAGCCAGAGAAGACACCTTCCAGCGTGAGCAGGCTGTCACCGCATTGGCGCAGGCGACGCAGGGTCGACAACACTGGCAGCCCAGCTCCGACCGTAGCGGCGTCGCCATACACGCTGCCATTCGCCGCGGCGGCCTGGAGGGCACGCCATCCCGACAACTGGCCGCCGGCGAGCGCCTTGTTCGCGGTGACGACGTGATATCCCGCCGCCAGCCACTCAGCGTGACGGCTGGCTTCGATGGTGCAGGCCGTGGCATCGATCACCACCTTGCGCGCTGCGCCGCTTTGGTCGAGCGCGGCAAGGAGCGGTGCATTCTCGCGCCCGTCCCTGCCCTTGCTCAGCCGCTCGGCCACTTCGGCGGGAACGACGCCGTCCGCCAGCACGTGCTGGCGACGCGAATTCGCCGCGCCGACCAATCGCAGGGAGCGTGCCGCCGGCGTGGCCAACAAGGTGAGCAAGGCTCTCCCGACGACACCGGTGCCAAGTAGCACGACGGCTGTTCGCGGAGGCACCGCGACGATAGGCGACGCGACCACCGCGCTCATGCGCCGACCTTGCGTTTCGAGGTGACCGAAGCGACCGCGGCGGCGCGGGCAAGCGCGGCATCGAGGTCGGTCAGCAGGTCGTCACCGTCTTCGATGCCGACCGACAAACGCAGGAGACTGTCCGAAATGCCCGCAACGACGCGAGCTTCGGGCGCCATGGACGCATGCGTCATGGTGGCCGGATGAGCGACGAGGCTTTCCACACCGCCCAGTGATTCTGYCAACGAGAAGTAACGCAGACCGTCGACGAAGGCTTCGATCGCATCGTTGCCGCCGGCAATCTCAAAGCTCAACATCGCGCCGAAACCCTTCTGCTGCCGCTGCGCCAAGGCATGACCCGGGTGCGAAGTCAGGCCTGGGTAATACACACGCGACACGGCATCGTGAGCGTCGAGGCGCGCGGCAATACGATGGGCGTTCTCTTCGTGTGCACGCAGGCGAACCGCGAGGGTACGGACGCCGCGCAGCGTCAGGAAGCTGTCGAACGGCGAGCCGGTTAGCCCGTTGCAATTGCCCCACCACTTCAGCTGTTCGGCGACCGCCTGGTCCGCCGCGATGACGGCGCCGCCAACCACGTCGCTATGACCGTTGATGTACTTCGTGGTCGAGTGCACGACGATGTCGGCACCGAGCTTGAGTGGTTGCTGTAAGGCAGGCGAGAGGAAGGTGTTGTCGACAACGACGAGTGCGCCCACCGCGTGCGCCGCCTGCGACACGTGGCGCACGTCGGTGATCCGCAGCAGCGGGTTCGACGGCGTCTCGATCCAGACCAGCGCCGGCTTCGAAGCGAGGCCGTCGGCGAGCGCGGTCGGGTCGGTGAAGTCGACGAAGCGGACGCTGAAGCGGCCCTTCTTCGCCCAGGCATCGAGCAGGCGCCACGTACCGCCATAGCAATCGTGCGCAGCAAGGACCAGCGCGCCGGCGGGAACCAGTTCGAGTGCGAGTGCCACGGCGGACATGCCGCTGCCGGTGACGACGGCGCCCGCACCTTCCTCGAGTTCGGTCAATGCTTCGCCGAGCAGGTCGCGCGTCGGGTTACCGCTGCGCGAATAGTCGTAAGCGCGCTTGCGGCCGAAGCCCTCGAAGGCGTAGTTGGTGGAAAGGTGCAAGGGCGGCACGACAGCGCCGTGCTGCGTATCGGATTCGATGCCGGCGCGCACGGCGCGGGTACAAAGACGGGAATCGGTCATGACTTAGTGGTCTCCGCGACAGTCGTTGAGTGCGTGACGCAGCACGGGAGCGAGCTGCACGGTTTCTTTCAGGAAGGCGTCGTGGCCGTAAGGCGATTCCACGACTTCGAGGGTGGCGGTGCCGGCAAGACGGCGCTGCAGTTCGCACAGGTCCGCCAATGGCACGAGACGATCGGAAGGAAAGCCGACCAGAGTCGTGGGTGCCGCGACGCGTTCCGGCGCGACATCGTGCAGATCGATCGACTCGGACAGCGCAAGGAAACGCTCCGCCTCGAAACGCTCGACGAAGCGGCGGCCGGCGTGCTCGAGGTAATCCTCCACCGGAAAGTGGAAGCGACCATCACGCAGTTCCGGCCCGGCGGCAAAACGGCGGGAGAACTCTTCGCTACCCCGATAGGTCGTCATGGCGAGCTGACGTGCGAGGGCGAGTGCTTCGTCGGTACGGCCGGACTCCACGCCGAGGCGGACGATGCTGCGCTGGATCGAACGCTGCGCCGTGGACAGCGGGTGCGGACGGTGGGCGCCGGCCAGAAGGATGAGCGACTTCAGCTTATCCGGATGGTTCGCCGCGAACGCGAGGCCGGTCATCGCACCGTAGGAGGAACCCACGAACGCGTGCACGCGACCGATGCCGAGCTCGTCCACGAGAACCGCAAGCGCGGCGGCCTGGTCTTCGCTCGACACCGATTCGGCGCCACCGAGATCGGCAGGTACCAGCCAGTCGATCGCCAGCACGCGGTAATGATCGAGGTCGACGGCGGCGCCGCGACCGACCAGTTCCTGCCACCAGCCGGTGGACCGCTCGCGACCGGTGCATACATCGCGGTCGGCCGAGATGCCGCCCTGCACGATGATCGTCGGTGCATGCGGCGCGCCGCACCAGAGGTAGTGGACGTCCACCTCGACAGCGTCGCTGCCGTACTTCGGCGTGAACGACACCCGGCGAGTACCACGCTGCTCGGTGAGATCGGCCGCACTGCGCGGCGCGGGGCAAACGACCGCTTCGGGGAGGGAGATCACGGTGAGGGGCTCTGCTGACATGTCCGGGTTCCTGCGTTCGGGATCGAGCCCCGCGGGGAACCGGCAGTCGGAGGTGCCTCTTTAGCGGATGCGCAAACGCCTGCCCGCCAAGGACATCCCATCTATCGGCTGACGTGAAGACACGCCCCGCAGGAGTTGGCACCGTCGCGGAAATCCGCAGGTTGCCCCGGCTTCAAAGGGCCTGTCCCTCAGCCGGTCTCGATGAGTGAAACCGAAGATACGCCCGGATCAGAACACTGTCAACAGCCGTTTAGACGTCCAGATGTCTAGAAGTCCTTGTGTCCGGATATGTGCATATCGGTGAATGCTTGCGGGAAAGCCCTTGTAGGAGCCGATTCATCGGCGAACAGGCATGTCTACGTAGCCAGGTCTGTTCGCCGATGAATCGGCTCCTACAGAGAGAGCGCCGGCGGCCACGAGGGTCCACGAAGGCGTTAGCATGGGCCCATGACCACCCATGCCAGCTTCGCCGCCGCCATCGGCAATACGCCCCTCCTTCGGCTCCGCCACGCCTCGGAGGCGRCCGGCTGCGAGATCCTCGCCAAAGCCGAGTTCCTGAACCCGGGCGGCTCCGTGAAGGACCGCACGGCGCTCGGCCTGCTGGACGATGCCGAGCGACAGGGCCTGCTGGTGCCGGGCGCCACACTGGTCGAGGGAACGGCCGGAAACACCGGTATCGGACTGGCCCTCCTGGGCGCGAGCCGCGGGTACCGCACCCTCGTCGTCATGCCCGACACTCAGAGCAGGGAGAAGATCGACGCGCTCCACGTCGCCGGCGCCCAGGTGCGCCTGGTGCCCGTGGTTCCGTTCACGGATCCCGGCCACTACGCCCGGACCGCCCGCCGACTGGCCGAGGAGATGAACGCCGCGACCCCTGGCAGCGCCTGGTTCGCCAACCAGTTCGACAACACCGCCAATCGCGACTGGCACGAGGCCCACACCGGCCGGGAGATCTGGGAGCAGACCGGCGGACGGATCGACGGCTTCGTCTGTGCGGCGGGCACCGGGGGCACCATCGCCGGTGTCGGCCGGGCCCTGAAGAGCCGCCGCCCCGATATCCGCATCGCCCTTGCCGACCCCGCCGGCTCGATCTTCGCCCGCTACGTCCAGACGGGCGAGCTGATGGGCGAAGGAACCTCGATCAGCGAAGGCATCGGCAACAGCCGTATCACCGCCAATTTCGAGGGCGCGCCGATCGACCTCGCCTGGTCGATCCCTGACGATGAGTCGGTCCCCCTGCTTCACGACCTGCTCCACCGCGAGGGCTACTGCGTGGGCGGCTCCAGCGGCGTGAACGTGGCCGGCGCCATCCGCCTGGCCCGCGAGCTCGGCCCGGGCCACACCATCGTCACGGTCCTCTGCGACGGCGGCATGCGTTACCAGGGCAAGCTGTTCAACCCGACGTTCCTGCGCAGCAAGGGCATCCCGGTGCCGGGTTGGCTGGATGTGGCCTTTCCGGGCTAACGAACGGCCTTTCCGAGGTGGCCGCAAATCCCTGTAGGAGCCGATTCATCGGCGATTGGGTGCTCGCCTCATCCTGGGTCCTCGCCTCATCCCGGCCCGCTGCCGCGGGATCCCCGATGCATCGGCTCCTACATAGAGCCTCGCCGCCGAGGCGGCTCGCGCAGGTCAATTCGCTGATAGAATAAGCGGTTAGCCTATCGATCCCGGCCTGAAAACATGTCCTCACACCTCACCGAAACCCGCCGTCGGCGCAGCTTCGCCATCGTCAGTCACCCTGACGCGGGAAAAACGACGCTCACCGAAAAGCTGCTGCTGTTCGGCGGCGCGATCCAGATGGCCGGCTCCGTGAAGAGCCGCAAGGCCGCGCGCCACGCCACCTCGGACTGGATGGCGCTGGAAAAGGAACGCGGCATCTCGGTGACCTCGTCGGTCATGCAGTTCCCGTACGACGACGCCATCGTGAACCTGCTCGACACCCCGGGCCACGCGGACTTCTCCGAAGATACCTATCGCGTGCTGACCGCGGTCGACTCGGCGCTGATGGTGATCGACTGCGCCAAGGGCGTCGAGGAGCGGACCATCAAGCTGATGGAAGTCTGCCGCCTGCGCGACACGCCGATCATGACCTTCATCAACAAGCTCGATCGCGAGGGCCGCTCGCCGATCGAACTGCTCGACGAAGTCGAATCGGTGCTCGGCATCGCCTGTGCGCCACTCACCTGGCCGATCGGCATGGGTTCGCGCCTGAAGGGCGTGTATCACGTGCTGCTCGACGAAGTGCATGTGTTCGAGCCGGGCAAGAACGCCACGCGACAGGAGTCGACCATCTTCAAGGGACTCGACCACCCGGGACTCGCCGAACGCATCGGTCAGTCCGCGCTGGACGAGCTACGCGAAGAACTCGAACTGGTGATCGGCGCCTCGAATCCGTTCGACATCGAAGCCTATCTTGCTGGCAAGCAGACACCGGTTTTCTYCGGTTCGGCCGTGAACAACTTCGGCGTGCAGCTGCTGCTCGACTTCTTCGTCGAACACGCGCCGTCGCCACGCCCGCGCGACACGCTCACGCGCGAAGTAAAGCCCGACGAAGAGAAGCTCACCGGCTTCGTCTTCAAGATCCAGGCCAACATGGATCCGGCGCACCGCGACCGCGTCGCCTTCATGCGCGTGTGCTCGGGCACGTACACCGCCGGCATGAAGATGCAGCAGACCCGCACCGGCAAGGAGGTCCGCATCGCCAACGCACTCACCTTCATGGCCTCCGACCGCGAAATCGTGGAGCGCGCCTACCCGGGTGATGTCATCGGCCTGCACAACCACGGAAGCATCACCATCGGTGACACGTTCACCGAAGGCGAAGCACTCTCGTTCACCGGCATCCCTAACTTCGCGCCGGAGCTTTTCCGTCGCGCGCGCCTGCGCGATCCGATGAAGATGAAGGCGCTGCAGAAGGGTCTCGCACAGCTCTCCGAAGAAGGGGCCACGCAGTTCTTCCGTCCGCTGATGTCGAACGACCTCATCCTCGGCGCGGTCGGCGTCCTCCAGTTCGATGTCGTCGCGTACCGCCTGAAAGACGAATACAACGTGGACTCCGCGTTCGAACAGGTCGGCGTCTCCACCGCGCGGTGGATTCATTGCGACGACCCCAAGAAGCTCGAGGAATTCCGGGAAAAGAATGCTGGCAACCTGGCCATCGACGGCGCGGGCGAACTGGTCTATCTCGCACCGACGCGCGTGAACCTGCAGCTCGCCCAGGAACGCTGGCCCACGGTGCGCTTCGCCGMCACGCGCGAACACGCCGCCTCGGTCGACGTGTAACAACGAAACTGTAGGAGCCGATTCGTCGGCGATCCCGCGATAGCGGGCAAGGGTAGCGCGAGCACCCAATCGCCGCTGAAGCCGCTCCTACAAAGAGCTGGCGGTTACAAGGGTGCGGGGTTGAGGAAGCGATGGATCGCTTGCACGACCACCGAACCTTCGCCCACGCCCGAAGCGACACGCTTCACGGAACCGGAGCGGACGTCGCCAACAGCGAAGACGCCGCGCAGCGTCGTCGCATACGGCGAAGGCGTGGCATAGCCGTCCGCATCGCGACCGGTGAGCACGAAGCCCTTCTTGTCGAGATCCAGGCARCCCTGCAACCAGGCGGTGTTCGGTTCGGCTCCGATCATCACGAACAGGGCACCGATCTTCTTGCGCTCCTGCGTGCCATCGACTTCGCACGCCCAGCCAACCTCGCGCAGATACGTGTCGCCGTCGAGGTGGTCGATCTGGCAGTGCGCGTGCAGGGTGATTCGTGGCGACTGCAGGATGCGCTGCACGAGATAGTCGGACATGGTCGCCGCCAGCCCGTTGCCTCGGACGAGGATATGAACGTGCGCGACGGTGCGTGCCAGGAACATGGCGGCCTGGCCCGCACTGTTCCCCCCACCGACCACGGCAACCTCCTCGCCCGCGCATAACTGCGCCTCCATGGCGGTCGCCGCATAGTGGATGCCCTGCCCTTCGAAACGCTCGTAGTCGACATGCTCGAGCTTCCGATAACGAGCGCCGGTGGCGATGACGATGGAACGGGCCGAGGCGACGCTGCCGTCGTCGAGGCTGAGCCGGTAGGGGTGCCGACCGCAGTCCACGCTTTCCACCGAGCGTGCAATGGCCATGTGCGCGCCGAACTTCATCGCCTGGACCTGCGCTCGGCCGGACAGTGYCTGGCCCGAGATGCCGGTAGGAAATCCAAGGTAGTTTTCGATCTTCGAACTGGTGCCCGCCTGCCCGCCCGGTGCGAGCGCCTCGATGACCAGGGTATCCAGGCCCTCCGAAGCCGCGTAGACCGCCGCGGCCAGCCCAGCCGGACCGGCGCCGACCACGACCACGTCATGCACGTGATCCTTGTCCAGCTCGATGCTGATGCCGAGGTCGTCCGCGAGCGCGCCATTGGTCGGACAGCGCAGCACGCGCCGGTCCGGCATGATCACCACTGGGCATTCACTGGGATCGAGTCCGAATCCGTCGAGCAGGTGCCTGGCGTCCTCGTCGATGTCCGTGTCGAGCAGTCGGTAGGGGTAACCGTTGCGGATGAGGAAGCTGCGCAGGCGCGCGGTGTCCGCGGCGTGGGCCGAGCCGGCCAGGATGACACCGCCCTGGCCACTCTGGATGAGCCCCACGCGACGCAGGATGAAGGCGCGCATGATGATTTCGCCGATATCCGGCTCACCGGAGACCAGCTTGCGGAAGGCGCCGGGATTCATGCGCACCAGGCGAGTCTCAGCCGCCGTCCGGCCATTGACCATGATCTTGCGTTCGCTGAAGAGATCCACCTCGCCCGTGAACTGGTTGGGACCATGCACCACGAAGACGTTCGGCGTGCCGTCCTCGGCCGTGTCGTAGACCTCGATGCTGCCCTCGATGACGAAGAAATAATCGACGCGGCGTTCGCCCCGGCGGAACAGCATGGTGCCGGCGGGCACGACCTCCTCGACGCCGTACTTCACCAGCCGTGCGGACATTTCCTCGTTGAGGTGAGGAAACGTCTGCTCACGCCGGTTCATCGGACTCGACGGATCGTTTTCGGACGGTATGGCCATCGTGCAATTCCAGTGGGTATCGGGCGCGACAGCCCGCGGCTGCCACGTTAGCGGACGTACCGCCGGCCTTCTTGTATCGGAGCACCATCATGCCTGCGTAGACTGCGGCCGCAAGCCCCACGTCGAGACATCCATGTTCGCCGCCGAGACCGCCGTCACACCATCGGGCCGCCTGGCCCACCTGCTCCGATCCCCGCCGGGCAGGCTCATCGTCTTCTTCACGTTGCTGAAGACGTTCCAATGGATCGGGCGCCCTGTGTGGAGTGCACTCGGGTTGCCGCCCGGCTTCGTCGCTTTTCGCGATACCACGCTGCTGATGGAGGCCCTGCGGCTGTGGCCGTTCATGCTGGCGTACGGGTTGCTGGCAAAGGTGGTGGAGCGACGCAGGCTCGACGAACTCGCGCCCGGCAAGGCGGTCCCCCACCTGCTCATGGGACTTCTCGGCGGTGCGCTCTGCTTCTCCCTGGTCGTCGCCGCGCTATGGGCCTTGGGCGCCTTCGTCGTCGTCGGCCTGAACCACGATGTCGACTGGGTCGGGCCCATCCTCGTCATGGGCGCAGGCGCGGGTATCGGCGAAGAGATCGTCAGTCGCGGCGTGCTCTTCCGCATCATCGAGGAAGGCCTAGGCACCTGGGCGGCTCTGCTGATTTCAGCCGCCGTGTTCGGCGGCCTGCACCTGTGGAACCCCAACGCGACCCCGTGGAGTGCCCTGGCCATCGCACTCGAGGCCGGCCTGCTTTTCGGTCTGCTCTACCACGTGACCCGGTCGCTCTGGGTCTGCATGGGCGCCCATGCCGCCTGGAACGTGGCCCAGGGGCCGTTCTACGGTATCCCTGTCTCGGGTTTCGAACAGCGCGGCCTGCTCGCCTCTCACATGCAGGGGCCCACCTGGCTCACGGGAGGCGCATTCGGCGCCGAAGCGTCCATCGTCGCCCTGTGCATCTGTTCGATCGTAACCTCCGTATGTCTTGCCGTGGCGGTCCGCCGCGGCAGCCTGGTGCCGCCGCCGTGGCGAAGGCCTGGCCCTCAACCCGGCTGAGCAAAGGCCGTTAAAGTGCAGAACGCCACGGAACGATGGCATTGTTACTTCCTGAACCCCCAATCGGTCACCGCATGTCCTCCAACGAAAAGAAGCGTAGCTGGCTCGCCGACCAACCCCTGCAGCGAAAGATCGTCATCGCCATCGGCGCCCTGCTGGCCCTTTTCGTGGCGGCCTGCGTCGCCAACCTCGCTTCCCTCTGGCGGGAAAACGACACCCGGGACTGGTCCAGGCATACCTACGTAGTGCTGATCACCCTGGCCGACGTGAACGACGGCGCCCAGTCGCGCCAGGTCGCGGCCCGCGGCTACCTGCTCAACCAGTCCGATGCCGAGTATTCCGACTTCGAGACCGCCGACCGCGATCTCATAAAGAGCATGGCCACGCTGCGCCAGCTGACCGCCGACAATCCATTGCAGCAGTCCCGCATCGACCGACTGCAGGACATGCTCGACCGCTGGAAGGTCGAGGTGACCAAGTACGCCCTCGAGCCCACCCGCGCCATCGGTAACGCCGCCACGCCCGAAGGCGCCCTGGCCCGCGAGTCGATCCGCCACGACTACCTCGGCCATCGCACCGTCCTGATGACCGACGTGCGCAAGCTGATCGATGAGATGTCGGCCACGGAACGCGTGCTGCTCGACAAACGTAACGGCGCGCTGGACGACGTGCTCACCGCGACCAAGTACATCGACATCCTCTCGCTGCTGGCCTGCCTGGCCTTCGGCCTTTTCGTGATCGGGATGACCTTCCGCCTGATCACCCGGCCGATCGTCCGCATGACGGAACTGATGTCGCGCCTTGCCGCGCACGACCACGGCATCGAAGTGCGCCAGCTCACCCGCCGCGACGAAATCGGCGAGATCGCACGCGCCTTGCAGGTGTTCAAGGAGATGGCGATCGAGACGGCCGGACAGACCTGGCTGAAGTCCACGGTGACCGCGATCTCCAACAAGCTGCAGGCCACCACCACATACCGTGAGTTCGCCGACGTGCTGGTGACTGAACTGGTGCCGGTGATGAAGGCCGGACTGGGCGTTTTCTACCTGTTCCGCGAAGACACCGCACGCCTCGAACGGTTTGGAACCTATGGTTTCAAGGAACGCCGCCACGTCACCGCCGACTACGGGCTGGGCGAGGGCCTGGTCGGGCAGGCGGCCGTCGAGCGGCGCACGATCGTGCTGCAGGATGTTCCCGACGACTACACCCGCATCCATTCGGGCACGGGCGAAGGTGCGCCCCGCAGTATCGTGGTGCTGCCGGTCAGCTCGCGCGACGGCCTGCTCGGTGTCGTCGAGATCGGCAGCTTCGCGCACCTCACCCCGCTCGAAGGTCGCCTGCTCGAAGAGCTCATGCCGATCGTCGCGCTTTCGCTGGAAAACCTCGGTCGCGCCCTCAGCACGCACGCGCTGCTCGAGCAGACCCAGAGCCAGGCCGACGAGCTGCGTGCCTCAGAGGAGGCCTTGCGTAGCCAGCAGGAAGACCTGCGCTCGACCAACGAGGAACTGAAGACCAAGACCACCGAGCTGCAGGAACAGTCGCAGCGACTGGTCGCGTCCGAAGAAGAACTGCGTGTACAGACCGAGGAACTGCACGCCTCGAACGAAGAACTGCGCGAGAAGAGCGTCACCCTCAACGAACAGAAAGACGCTCTGGAAGCACTCCAGAAGGACACCCAGGACAAGGCCGAGGAACTGGCCCGCGCCAGCCAGTACAAGTCCGAGTTCCTCGCCAACATGTCGCATGAGCTGCGCACACCGCTCAACAGCCTGCTGATCCTCTCGCGTAGCCTGGCCGACAACGACGAGGAGAACCTCTCCGGTGAACAGGTCGAGTCGGCGCGAATCATCCATGACGCCGGTTCCAATCTGCTACGGCTGATCAACGACATCCTCGACCTTTCCAAGGTCGAGGCCGGCAAGATGGAACTGGTGGTCGACGCCTTCCCGCTTGCCGACCTGGCAAGGACCCTGGCCCGCACGTTCAACCACGTGGCCCAGGAAAAGAAGCTGGCGTTCAGCGTGGAGGTGGCGTCGGGACTACCCGCCAGCATCCGCACGGACGGCGCCAAGCTCGAGCAGATCGCCAACAACCTGCTCAGCAACGCGTTCAAGTTCACCGCCGCCGGCACGGTCGGCCTGCATGTCTCGCGTCCGGCGGCAGGAGCCGACCTGCCGTCCGRCCTGGTTCCGGCCACGACGATCGCCATCACGGTGAGCGATACCGGCATCGGTATTCCCGC
Source organism: Luteibacter sp. P4_D7_3 (assembly GCF_056401735.1). Classification (NCBI taxonomy): domain Bacteria; kingdom Pseudomonadati; phylum Pseudomonadota; class Gammaproteobacteria; order Lysobacterales; family Rhodanobacteraceae; genus Luteibacter; species Luteibacter sp. P4_D7_3. The sequence goes on along the minus strand of NZ_JBFUIT010000003.1, from coordinate 40,713 downwards.
CGACAAGATGCAGCGTGTGTTCCATGCGTTCGAGCAGGTCGACGCCAGCACCAGCCGCCAGTACGGCGGCACGGGGTTGGGCCTGGCCATCTCCCGTCGCATCGCGATGCTCCTGGGTGGCGACATCGTCCTGGCCAGCGAGCCGGGTCACGGCAGCACGTTTACCGTCTATCTGCCCGAAGACGCCCCCGACACGGGCCGTACGGCGGACGCCGTTCCGCTCCAGCAGGCCGCTGCCGAAGCGACCCTGCCGCTCTCACCCGGCCTGCTCGCCGACACCATCGCCGACGATCGCCTGTCGATCAGTCCCGGCGACACCGTCATCCTCGTKGTCGAGGACGATCCCGCCTTCGCCCGGATCCTTGCCGACATGGTCCATCGCAAGGGTCATCGCGTCCTGGCCGCCGGCGACGGCGAGTCCGGGCTCGCGCTTGCGAAGCGCTATCGCCCCACAGGCATCCTGCTGGACGTGATGCTTCCCGGCATGGATGGCTGGACGGTTATCGAGCGCCTGAAGAACGATGGCGCCACCCGACACATTCCCGTGCACTTCATTTCGGCAACCGACGATGCCACGCGCGGGCTCGAACTCGGCGCCGTCGGCTTCCTCACCAAGCCGGTCAGCCGCGAATCGATCGCGAGCGCCTTCGACCGCATGCTGCACTTCGCCGAGGGGCGCACCCGCCACCTGCTCGTGATTGACGACGACGCCAGCGCGCGCACGGCCGTACGCACCCTGCTCAAGGACGACTCGGTCGTGATCGAGGAAGCCGGCTCGGCCGAGGAAGCCCTCGAGAAGACGACGCATACCGCCTTCGATTGCATCGTGCTCGACCTCGGCCTTCCCGGCATGTCCGGCATCGAGTTCCTCGAACATCTCGCGCGCGGCGGACATACGCCACCGGTCGTCGTTTATTCGGGCCGCGACCTCAGCCGCGAAGAGAGCATGAAGATCCGCCAGTACACAGACAGCATCGTGGTGAAGGGCGCGCGTTCGCCGGACCGCCTGCTCGACGAGGTCAGCCTGTTCCTGCATTCGATCCGCCACGGCGGCGGTGCGCGCGACGAAGCCACGACGGCGGCGGGAGGCGTGGACGAGGCCAGCCTGCGCGGTCGCCGGCTGCTGCTTGTCGATGACGACATGCGGAATCTTTTCGCTTTGTCGAAGGTGCTGCGTGCCAAGGGCATCGACGTGGTCATGGCCCAGGATGGGCAGAAGGCACTCGATACGATCGACACCGACAAGGGCATCGAGCTGGTCCTCATGGACATCATGATGCCAGTGATGGATGGCTACGACACCATGCGCGCCATCCGTGCACGACCCGACGTCGCGCAGGTGCCGATCATCGCGCTCACGGCCAAGGCCATGCGCGGTGACCGCGAAAAATGCCTCGACGCCGGCGCCAACGATTACCTGTCCAAGCCGATCGATGTCGACCGCCTGCTGTCGATGATCCGCGTGTGGCTGCCGACCAGGAGCTGAGGTGGACGTCGAAGACATCGAGATCCAGCTCTTCGTGCGCGCCATGCAACTGCGCCACGGCTACGACTTCAGCGAGTATGCGCCTGCCTCGCTGAAACGCCGCGTGCAGCAGCTGGTGCGCACGCACGACACATCTTCGATCAGTGGGCTCAACAGCCGGCTGTTGCACGAGGAGGGGTTCGTCGCTCGTGTCATCGAGGGCCTGTCCGTTCCGGTCTCGGAGATGTTCCGCGACCCGCCGGTGTTCCGTGCGCTGCGTGACAAGGTGTTTCCCGTACTCGCGTCGTATCCGGAGATCAACATCTGGCAGGCTGGCTGCGCACACGGGCAGGAGGTCTACTCGCTGGCCATTCTTCTTGAGGAAGCCGGGTTGTACGAGCGCTCGCGAATCTATGCCACGGACTTCAATGACACGGCGCTGGCCATCGCGGCAGACGGCATCTACGCCACGCGCGAGGCCCGCGACTGGTCGCGCAACTACATCGAAGCTGGCGGAAGCCATTCGTTGAGCGATTACTACAGCGCGCGCTACGACTTCATCAAGCTCGACCAGCGGCTCCGTCGCAACGTCACGTTCTTCAACCACAACCTGGTGACCGACGAAGTGTTCTGCGAAGCGCACCTCATTCTGTGCCGGAACGTGCTCATCTATTTCACGAATACCTTGCAGGACCGCACGCTCGGCCTGTTCCGCGACAGCCTGGTGCGYGGCGGTTTCCTCTGCCTGGGCACCCGCGAGAACATCGACTTCTCACCCGCCGCCGCGGGCTTCGGCGACGTGGACCACGCGCTGCGTATCTACCAGGTCGGCGGTCCCGGTGCGAGGGCGCTGAGCCGATGAAGAAACGACAGGCCATCGTGATCGGCTGCAGCGCCGGAGGCCTCACCGCCTTGCAATGCGTGTTGCCCGGCCTCGACGCGCGGCTGGGCGTGCCCATCATCATCTGCTGTCATACCGGTTCGGCTGACGTGACCATTCTGGTCGATCTGCTTGACCGCCATGCCAGCCTGCCCGTGGTCGAGGCCAGCGAGAGGGCCCCCGCCGACCCCGGCGTGATTCATGTGGCGCCGAGCGGTTACCACCTGATGGTGGAACCGAACTTTCATTTCTCGCTCAGCGTCGATGCCAAGGTCGCCTACGCGCGGCCGTCCATCGACGTCCTTTTCGAAACGGCCGCGGACGCCTGGCACGATGGCCTGATCGCCGTCCTGCTGACCGGCGCCAACTCCGATGGCGCCCAGGGACTGGTCGCCGTACGTCGTGCCGGTGGCTTTGCCCTCGTGCAGGATCCCCTCACTGCGGAAGCGGATGTCATGCCCCTCGCGGGCCTGGAGGCGGCAGGCGCCGATGCGTGCCTGCCCCTCGATGCCATCGCGGCCAAGCTCAACGAACTGTGCCTTCCATGAATACGAATCGTCCCAAGATCCTCGTCGTCGACGACACCCCGGCCAACCTCGTCGCCATGCGACGGCTTCTCGCCCGCGCGGATGCCGATATCTACGAAGCCGCCAGCGGCAATGACGCGCTCGCCTTGTGCCTGGACCACCAGTTCGCGCTCGTCCTGCTGGACGTGAACATGCCGGAGATGGACGGCTTCGAGGTGGCCCAGTTCATCTCCGAGAGCGACCACCTCAGCGAGACGCCCATCATCTTCGTCACCGCAGCCTACGCGGATGACATCAACCGCATCAAGGGCTATACGGCGGGCGCGGTCGATTACATCGCCAAGCCAATCAACGATGTCATTCTGCAATCGAAGGTGAAGATCTTCCTCGAGCTCTATCGTGCCCGCGCACTGCTGCAGCAGGCGCTGGACGAGCTGTCGCTGCGCAACCAGCAACTCACCACCGAGGTGGCCGAGCGCACCCGCATGGAGCAACTGGTTCGCCACCAGGCAACCCACGATGCCTTGACCGGCCTGCCCAACCGCATTCTTTTTCGTGAGCGACTGGAGCATGCCATTGTCGCGGGCGACGCGGACGGCGGTTCCTTCGCGCTTGCGTACATCGACATCGACGGCTTCAAAGGCGTCAACGACGCCCATGGGCACGCGGCTGGCGATGCCCTGCTGAAGGCGATCTCGGGTCGACTCGACGGCCGCACGCGCGAGTCGGATACCGTCGCGCGCCTGGGTGGCGACGAGTTCGCCGTCCTTCTCAATGACGCTGCTGATGCGCAGGCGGCGCTGGCGCGCTGCCAGACGCTTTGCGATGCGATCGCCGAACCGTACACGCTCGAGGTCAGCGGGTCGCGCCTGGGCGTCACTATCGGTGCGAGCATCGGCGTGACCCTGTTCCTCCCCGGCGACGCCTACGACCGCATCGTCGTCGCCGCCGATTCGGCGATGTACGACGCCAAGCGATCCGGCAAGAACCGTTGCGTGCTTGGCTGAGTCAGAGACCGGCCAGGAACGCTTCCAGGACAGCCCCCCGGTAGCGCTGCCGATGCAACAGGATCGACAGCGTCCGCTTCAGGTCGAGGAACGGGGTCGGCAGGACCACCAGCCGCTCCATCGTCACCGCGTCCGCAATCGCCACCTCGGGCAGGCAGGCGATACCGAGGCCGGCGATCACCGCTTGCTTGATCGCCTCGGACTGGTCGAGCTCGAGCACGACCTTCCCTGCGGGCAACGCCGCCAGTGCCTGCTCGCTGAGGGCACGCGTCGCGGACCCGCGCTCTCGTAGTACCCAGCGCTCGCCCGCGAAGTGCTCGCGCTTCAGGCGGGCCTTTCCAGCGAGCGGATGATCGGGACGGGCGCAAACGACGAGCCGGTCCTCACGCCAGGGACGCGATTCGATCGCCGGGTGATTGACCGGCCCCTCGACGCAGCCGATGTCGAAATCGTGATCGAGCACCCCCTGCGCGATGCGTGCGGTGTTGGCGACACCCAGCCGCAGTGCGACGCCAGGATGCCCGCTCGCGAACGCGCCGAGCAGGTCGCCGACCAGGTAATTGCCTACCGTATTGCTCGCACCGATCCCGATTTCGCCGGTGAGCTCCGCCACCGAACCCTCGGCACGGCGGCCGAACTCGGCATGGCGTTCGATCAGCTCGCGCGCCAGCGGCAGAAGTTCGCGGCCGCGGTCGTTCAGTCGAAGGCGCCCACGCTCGCGCGCAAACAGCGGTAAACCGATCTGCCGTTCCATCTCGGCAAGCGCCATGCTCGCCGCGGGCTGACTCAGGAACAGGCGCTCGCTGGCGGCCCGCACACTGCCCGTCGTGGCAATGGCGACGAAGACCTCGAGCTGGCGCGGACTGATCGCATGCATAAGTAATGCTTATACACCCGATCAGGCATTTTCAATATTCTTATCCACGGCGGCGCCTGACAATGGCTCATCGCCCAAAGGATCGACCCCGTGTCCGCTGTCGCCCTGCCTCCCCAATCCTCACCCCGGCTGCCCGGCATCCTGCTCGCCTTATCGGTGGCAGCCGTGGCCTTCGGTCTCGGCCGGCTCATGCCCCTCATCGGCGGTGCCGTCTGYGGCATCGTGCTGGGCATCCTGGTGCGCCATTTCGCGCCACCGGAAGAACGCTTCCAGCCGGGCATTCGCTTCGCCTCGAAACAGGTGCTGCAGTGGTCCATCATCGCCCTCGGCTTCGGACTCAGCCTGACCCAGGTGGCCCACACGGGCATGGAGTCGCTCTCGGTGACCCTGGCCACGGTGGCCGCCGCCGGCCTGGCCGCGTGGATCCTGGGCCGCGTGCTCGGCGTGCACGACAAGCTGAAGCTGCTGATCGGCGTGGGTACTGCCATCTGCGGCGGCTCGGCTATCGCCGCGATCGTCCCGATCATCAAGCCTGACGAGCACGACACCGCGTTCGCCATCTCGACGATCTTCCTGTTCAATCTCGTCGCGGTGCTGCTCTTCCCGGCCCTTGGCCACTGGATGGGCCTTTCCGACCTAGGCTTCGGTCTCTGGGCGGGCACGGCGATCAACGACACCTCGTCGGTGGTCGCGGCCGGTTACAGCTACAGCCACGCCGCCGGGGACTTCGCGACGATCGTGAAGCTGACGCGCGCCACGCTGATCATTCCTATCAGCCTCGGCATCGCCCTCATCGTCGCCTGGCGCGAGAAGCGCAGCGGGGCGACCGACTTCAGCCTGGCGAAGATCTTTCCCTGGTTCATCCTCTGGTTTCTCGTGGCTTCGGGCATCCGCACCACCGGCCTCGTTCCCGAAGTCGCCCTGCCGGTGATTCACTTCATTGCGGAGTGCCTGATCATTGTCGCGCTGACGGCCATTGGCCTGTCGGCGGACCTGAGGCGGATGGCGTCGACGGGACCGCGGCCGATTCTGCTCGGGCTAGGCGTGTGGGCCGCGGTGGCGGTGACGAGTCTGCTTGTGCAGCATGTGATCGGGCGCTGGTAGAACGCCGCTTCGCGCCTTCGCCGAAGGCGTCGCCTCTCTCGGCGCTATCAACTCACGCCGCCGCGGGCGTGGACGCCGCGGCGGGCGTGGACGTGGCGGCGCAGACGCAAGGAAGGTGTTCGGCCACCGGTTACCCGCAACGGCTTCCGCATCGACCTGGTGTTGCGGGAACAGCCGGGGCCGACGACGGCACCACGCACCGGCTCTCCTTTAGCTCAACCGTATCGTCGTGAGAGACCTTGGTGTCCACCCTCGAGGCGAGTTCCGCACAAGTGGAGCGGCCGTAGGCCAATAAGAACAGGGGCCGCGGAGCGGCCTTTCCTTCTCGAACGCGGAGGACGTGTCTGAGCCGCGAGGGTGGGCACCAAGGTCTCCCCGCGAGACGCCCAAGTGTAGAGAGCGACGGCGAATCCGAGCGCCCGGCCCCCGGTAATCCGCGATGAACCGAAAAAAGCCCGGCCGTGCATCCGGACCGGGCAAAGTCACTTATGCCATCGCTAGGCTGTCGGGGATCAGCCCCGCTTGGCCAGCGTCAACAGCTGGTCGAGCAACGCGATGGCCAGGTCGATTTCGTCGTGAGAGATGTCGAGCGACGGGGCGAACGTAATCACATTCTTGTACCAGCCGCCCACATCGAGCACGAGACCGATCTTCTTGCCGTTGTGGGTGAGACCGCCGGCAAGACCGATGTCGACCATGCGGTCGAGCAGCGCCTTGTTCGGCGTAAAGCCGTCGTCCGTGCAGATCTCGGCGCGCAGCGCGAGGCCGAGGCCATCCACGTCACCGATTTCCTTGTGGCGCTTCTGCAGGTCGCGCAGGCCGTCGAGGAAGTGCTTGCCCTTCTCGGCCACGCGCGTGCCGTAGTCGAGCTCGTAGCCCATCTTGATCACTTCCAGGCCCAGCGCGGTGCCGAGCGGGTTGGAATTGAACGTGGAGTGGGTGGAGCCCGGCGGGAAGATCTCCGGATTGATCAGCTCTTCGCGTGCCCAGATACCCGACAGCGGATTGAGACCGTTGGTCAGCGCCTTGCCGAACACCAGCACGTCGGGGTTCACACCGAAATGCTCGATCGACCACAGCTTGCCGGTGCGCCAGAAACCCATCTGGATCTCGTCGACCACCATGAGGATGCCGTACTTGTCGAGCACCTTCTTCAAATCGATAAAGAAGTTCTTCGGCGGGATCACGTAGCCGCCGGTGCCCTGGATCGGCTCGACGTAGAACGCGGCGTATTCGGCCTCACCGACCTTGGGATCCCACACGCCGTTGTATTCGGTTTCGAACAGGCGCGCGAACTGGGCGACGCAGGCGTCGGAATACTCTTCCGGCGTCATGCCCTTCGGGCGACGGAACGGATACGGGAACGGAATGAACTGCGCGCGCTCGCCGAAGTGGCCGAAGCGACGACGGTAGCGGTAGCTCGACGTGATGGACGAAGCGCCGAGCGTACGACCGTGGTAGCCGCCTTCGAAGGCGAACATCAGGCTCTTGCCGCCGCGTGCGTTGCGCACGATCTTCAGCGAATCTTCCACCGCCTGCGCGCCACCGACATTGAAGTGGCAACGGCCGTCGAGACCGAACTTCTGCTTGGCGTCGACTGCGATGGTCTTGGCGAGCTCGATCTTGCCCTGGTGCAGGTACTGGCTGGCAACCTGCGGCAGCAGGTCGATCTGCGCCTTCAGGGTGTCGTTCAGGCGCTTGTTGCCGTAACCGAAGTTCACGGCGGAGTACCACATCTGCAGGTCGAGGAAAGGGATGTTCTCGCTGTCGTAGATGTAGCTGCCTTCGGCGTGACGGAAGATCTTCGGCGGATCGACGTAATGAACGGTGTCGCCGAAGGAACAATACTTCGCCTCGTCGGCGAGCAGGGTCGCGTCGTCGATGACGACCTGGGGGGTCTTGGAGAGGATGGTCATGCGGAGATTTCCTGGACGTTCGTCGCGGTATTGGGCATTACGGTCTGCGGCAGCAGGGTGCCGTCGATCAGGGCGGGAAGCAGTTCGATGGCTTCGTCGAAGCTGGCAATCGGCACGTAGGGGATGCCGGCGGCACGGCAGTGCTCGATGAGGCGGTTCTTGGCGAAAACGAAGTCCACGCGATCGGCGGCGCAGAAGTCGGACGCGCCGTCGCCGATCAGCAGGGTCTTGCCACCGCGTGCCTTGGCCACTTCGGCGCGGGCGCACTTGCAGGTGCCGCTGCGGCAACCGGCCACGCTGTACGGCGAGGTGAGGTTCCACGCGCGCGCATCGGTCTGGTCGAGGTGATTGGMCACGGTCGGCAGGCTGTCGATGCCATGGTGGGCAAGGATGGCGTGGATCGCGTGATCGAGACCGTCGCTGACGATCTCCATGGGGATGCCGTACTCGATCGTCGCCTTCACGAAACCGGCGAAACCGTGATCGATGTGAAGGCTGGCGAGATGACGGTCCAGCTCGGCGCGGCTCATGTCGAGCAGGGCGACCTGACCGGCCATGCAAACCGCCGAACCGATGACGCCGGCGCGCCAGTCGCGCTCCAGGATTTCCCATCCCGGACGGCCGAAACGGTCCAGTAATGAGTCGATGACGTCCTCGACGGCAATCGTGCCGTCAAAGTCGCAGAGGATGTTCCAGTCAGGTGAGCTCAGCACAACGTAAGCAGCCGGTTTTCAGGATGCTGCGCAGGCTACGTGGACTGCCTTTCCGATCCCTTTCCCGTGATGAAAGCGTGACATAAGGCGCCTGTGGCATGCTTCTCGTTATCCCCATCCCGGCTCTTGCGCATGCGTCGTTCGAGTTTTGCCGCCCTGTCCCTGTTGATAGCCTGCACGATCGCCCATGCCGCAGACGATGACGCGCCCACCTATGCCTTTGGTGCTGGCGTGCAACGCCTTCCCGCGTGGCAGGGCGCGAAGGATCGCCGCAACCAGGGCATTCCCTATGTCGACATCGAAATCCCCGGCGTGGGCGAGCTTTCCACCTCCGATGGCCTCAAGCTCGATCTTATCCACGGCGAGCACTGGCATGGCGGCATTTACGGCAGTTGGCTCTGGGGACGCACGCGCGACGACCTGGGCCAGCTCGGCGGCAAGGTCCCCTCGCTGTCGCCGCGCTTCCAGGGAGGTGGTTACCTCGAATACGCCTTCACGAAGAAGTTCAGCGTTGGTAGCCACATCGCCCACGACACTGATGGCGCTGGCGCATACGCGGCGATCTACGCCGACTACCAACTGCCGGACGTCTGGTACATCCAGCATTCGCTCGAGTTGCAGGTGCAAGGCATGAACGGACCGGCCATGCGCCGCTTCTTCGGCGTGACGCCGAGCGAGGCCGACGACCTCGGTACGCGTGCATGGCAGCCTGGCGCCGGCGGGCAGTCGGCGGATATCGAGTACGACGCCTTCATTCCCACGTCGCAGCAAACCGGCTTCGCGCTGGCCGTGAGCTACGGCAAGCTATTTGGCGATGCCGCCTCCAGTCCGCTCGTCAGTCGCTTCGGTTCGACCCGTCAGGTGACCGAGACCCTGGCATTCGTTTATCACTTCTGAGCCGTCCCTTCAGTTCAGGCCAGGTCGGCGTCGAGCCCGTCGCGTTCGAGCTGCGTAGGGATAGCGAACAGCACGCCCATGATGACCAGGTGCGCCGCGGCGGAAAGAAAGGGCGCCCACGTTGTCGACACGACATCATGCGGCAGGATGTCCCCCATCAGTACGTTGGCCAGGTTCCAGCCCCAGTGCAGGCCAACAGCCAGCCACAGCGAGCCGGTGCGCACCACCGACGTCGCATACGCGAGGCCGAAGCAGAACAGTGTCGCCCACTCCGAGGGCCCCTGCCCCAGCCGGTAGAGGTGGTCGAGGACATAGAGCACGCTGGAGGCGAGGACGAACATCCACGGCTGCCAGCGGATCCGCGCGGCGCGATACAGAAACCCTCGCGTGAGGATGTCCTCGGCCRCGGAAGGCACGAGCGTCACCACCAGGACCCACGGAATGGACGACAGAAACGACACCGCCGCGGCGGGCGTCGACTCGGGCGCCCGCGCTGCATAAACGTTCAAGGCCATGCCCACACAGACGGCGACGTACTTCATCAGCAAGGCAAGCGCGAGTCCGCCCACCAGCAAGAGCGGCGCGGCGCGCCGCCACTCGAGTGCGTAAGCCTCGTAGCCGCGGAAACCGAGCCAGCGACCGAGCGGCCATGCGYTCAAGAGCATCAGCAGCAGGAAGGTGGCCTGGACGGACACGCTACCGAGCAGGCGAGCACCGATACCTTCGGCGGCCTGATAGAGAACGAACAGGAGCGCGAACGCGAGCGCGGCGCGCCGACGGTCGTTCGAAAGCATGGATTCCCCGGTACAAGTGTCGCTGCGGGCAAGCTTAGGGCGTGAACGCGTTGCGCGCCATAGCCTGAGGGCGAGATCTGCCGCTCAATTCAGCGGTCGTCGCGGGTCCAGATGGCGCCCTCGCGCTCTTCCACCGGGAAGACCGTGACCGGCTCATAGGCGGGCGGACAGGTGACCTTGCCCGTACGCAGGTCGAAGCGCGCGCCATGACGCACGCATTCCACCTCGAAGCCGTCGACCGGGCCACCGGCCAGCTCGCCACCGTCGTGCGTGCAGACGTCCTCGATGGCATAAAGCGCGCCGTCGATGTTGTAGACGGCGATAGCGGTGTCGCCGTCCCAGACCACCCTGAACTCGCCCGGCAGGAGCTCGCCGCGCGTTCCCACACGAATCCAGCCGCTCATGCGCCCAGGTCCTTCACCAGGTATTCGAAGCGAAGGTCGTCCCGCTGCGGCAGGCCGAAGCGCTCATCGCCGTACGGAAAAGCCTTGGTCCGGCCCGTGCGGACATAACCGCGACGCTCGTACCAGGCGATCAGTTCCTCACGGATGTCGATCACCGTCATCTCGATGCGCTCGCTGCCCCATTCGCTGCGGGCAATACGTTCGACTTCCTCGATGACCAGGCGGCCGATCCCCGCGCCCTGCAGCGGCGGATGGACGGAGAACATGCCGAAGTAGCAGACCGGGCCCTGCCGCTCGATGTAACAGGATGCACCAATGGCGCCGTCTTGCTCGAACAGGACGAAGCGACCGTTCTCGCTGGTCAGCAGCTCTTCGATCTCGGTGACATCGGTGCGCCGGCCATGGAGGAAATCGGCCTCGGTGGTCCACCCGGCCCGGCTGGCGTCGCCGCGATAAGCGGACTCGACCAGGACCGTGATGAGCGGGGCATCGGCAAGGGTGGCGCTACGGAAGGTGTGAGTCGGGGTCATAGGCGGGCGGGGCTATCTCTGTAGGAGCCGATTCATCGGCGAACGGGTGCTTGCGATCATGCTGCAAATGCCGCTCCGCAGGAATCGCCGATGAATCGGCTCCTACAAAATGCCGGCAGACAGGGCTTGCCGTTGTCTTAAAGCAACAGCTTGCGCACCTTGCCGATCGCCTCGATGAAACCGTCTACCTCGGCCTTCGTGTTGTAGAAGGCAAGCGACGCACGCAGCGTGGCGGGCACCCCGAAGAAATGCATCAAGGGATGTGCGCAATGGTGGCCCGAGCGCACGGCCACACCCTGCAGGTCCAGCAGCGTCGCCATGTCGTTGGCGTGGGCACCCTCCAGCAGGAACGAGACGACCGGTTCCTTTTCTTTCGCACGGCCGAAGATCCGCACGCCCGGAAGGCTCTCAATGGCCGTCGTGGCGTATGCCAGGAGCTCCTGTTCGTACGCATTCAGGCGATCGAACCCTATAGCCTCGATGTAGGCGATAGCAGCCGACATACCGGCGAAACCCGCAATGTTCGGCGTGCCCGCCTCGAAACGATGCGGCGGATCGGCAAACACCGTCCCTTCGAAGCGTACCTCGCGGATCATCTCGCCACCGCCGAAGAACGGCGGCATCGACATCAGGTGCTCGCGCTTTGCCCAGAGCGCGCCGGTACCGGTAGGTGCCAGCATCTTATGCCCGGTGATCGCGTAGAAATCGCAGCCAAGGGCCTGGACGTCGATGCGACGATGCGGGGCGGCCTGCGAGCCGTCGACGAGCAGCGGAATGCCGCGCTTGCGGCACTCTCGTGCGATCTCGCGGATAGGATTGACCGTGCCCAGCACGTTGGACACGTGCCCGACGCAAGCGAGCTTCACCTCGGGCGTCAGCATCTCGAAGAATTTCTCGAGAATCAGCTCGCCGTTCGCATCGATCGGCGCCGCCTTGACGGTTGCGCCGGTGCGCTCGGCCACGAGCTGCCAAGGCACGATATTCGCGTGATGCTCCATCACCGTGGTGAGGATCGCGTCGCCGGACTTCAGGCGTGGGAGCGCGTAACTGTAGGCGACCAGGTTGATCGCCTGCGTGGTGCCCGAGGTCAGGATGACTTCGTCACGCGAGGACGCATTGACGAAACGCGCCAGCGCATCGCGCGCGCCCTCGTACGAGGCAGTCGCTTCTTCGCCCAGCGTATGCACGGCACGCGCGACGTTGGCGTTGTGCTGACGGTAGTGACGGTCCACCGCTTCGATCACCGACACGGGCTTCTGACTGGTGTTGGCGTTGTCGAAGTAGATCAGCGGCTTGCCGTGGACCGTACGCGACAGCAACGGGAAATCGGCGCGGATGCGCTCCACATCGAGCGGCAACACCGCTGGCTCGGGCTTGGCGTTCATGGCTTGGCTCCGGTGTTCGGTGTCGGGTCTGATTTATTGGGCGGACGTAACGAGCGCGTCGGACGGCCCCGTCGGCAGGTGTGCGACCAGCAGGTCGCCCAGGTGCTCGCGCAAGGCCTCGTTCGGAAGCGATTCGAGGGCGGCACGGCAGAACGCCAGCGTGAGCAGGCTGCGTGCCTGCGCCAGCGGGATACCGCGCGACCGCAGATAGAACAGCGAACGTTCGTCGAGCTGGCCGATGGTCGCACCGTGCGCGGCCTTGACCTCGTCGGCGTAGATCTCGAGTTCCGGCTTGGTGTCGATCTCGGCCTGGGCTGACAGCAACAGGTTCTTGTTGCTCAGCGAGGCGTCGCTACCGTCGGCACCTTCCGCGACGACGATGGCGCCACGGAACACACCTCGCGAACGGCCGTCGGCGATGCCGCGCCAGAGCGCGTCCGATGTCGTGTCGCGAGCGTTGTGACGCACCTCGAGCTGTGTATCGACATGCTGGCGGCCGCTCAGCGCGAAGACGCCACGCGAATCGAAACGCGCGCCATCCCCGACCAGTTCGGTCGTGAGTTCGTGGCGGACCAGGGCCCCACCCAGCTCCAGCGCATGCACGGTCGCGGCAGCCTTCGCCTCGACCCGCACATGGTTGCGACGGATCAGGGTGGTCGAGGCCGAGGCATCCTGCAGGACGACCAGCCCGAGCGTAGCGCCCTCGCGCACGACGATGTCGGCGACGACGGTACCCAGCTGGATGGCATCACCCAACGAGACGAAGTGCTCGACCACATCAACGCGAGAACCCTGCCCCAAGTCGACCAGCACGCGAACGTGCCACGCGGTATCGGCCTGCGAGCCACTCGACACGTGCACGACATTCACCGGCCTGGCAACGTCGGTACCGTTCGCTATCTGCAGCACCACACCGTCGGTCGCCAACGCCGCATTCAGGTGCGCGAAGGCATCGGCGGCGCCGCGGCGGTAACGGTTTGCCAGCGCAAAGCGCAGCGGTTCCGGCTGCGCTTCCAGCGCTACGCCCAGCGGCGCCAGCGACACGCCTTCACCACCGTCGAGTGAAGACAGGTCGGCGCGGAACACCCCGTCGACGAAGACGATGCGCGAGCCGTCAACGCCCGGCAAGGCGTACGACGCGGGATCCACGGCGAGGCTGTTCGGCACGCCCGTGTCGGCGAGCGAGAAGGCACGCTGCGACAACGCACGGAGCGGTGTGTATTTCCAGGACTCGTTACGGGTTTCGGGCAGGCCRGTTTCAGCGAGCGACTCCAGGTTTTCGCGACGCGCGGCATCGAGCCAGGCGATGCCGCTGGGCGGCACGGCCGTGGCGGCATCCAGCGCCGCCCGCACGAACGGGGACGGCGCCTGGCTCATGCCGGTGCTCCGGCGAGGTCGGCCTTGCGCAGTTCCGGATGGGTATCCGCCAGCCACGCGTAGCCCTGCTCTTCGAGCTTCAAGGCGAGACTCTTGTCGCCGCTCTCGACGATACGACCGCCGGCAAGCACGTGCACGAAGTCCGGCTCGATGTAGTCGAGCAGGCGCTGGTAATGGGTGACGATGAGGAAGGAACGGTCCGGCGAGCGCAAGGCATTCACGCCCTCGGCAACCTGCTTCAACGCGTCGATGTCGAGGCCGGAATCGGTCTCGTCGAGGATCGCCAGCTTCGGCTCGAGGACGGCCATCTGGAAAATCTCGTTGCGCTTCTTCTCACCACCGGAGAAACCTTCGTTCACCGCGCGGTGCAGAAGGTCGTCGGAGATCTGCATCACCTTGAGCTTCTCGCGAACCAGCTTGAGGAACCGCATGGAGTCCAGCTCCTCCTCACCACGGAACTTCCGCTGCGCGTTGAGCGCGGCACGCAGGAAGTACGTGTTGTTCACGCCCGGGATTTCCACCGGGTACTGGAAGGCGAGGAACATGCCCACCGCGGCGCGTTCTTCCGGCTCCAGTGCCAGCAGGTCGCGGCCGTCGAAGTTCACCGAAMCTTCGGTGACCTCGTAGCCGTCGCGCCCGGAAAGGACATTGGCCAGCGTGGATTTACCCGCGCCGTTCGGCCCCATGATCGCGTGCACTTCACCGGGTTTCACGGTGAGCGAGAGGCCTTTGAGGATCTCCTTGCCTTCGACACGGGCGTGGAGGTTGTCGATCGTAAGCATGTGCATGGTGCTGTCCGTCATGGCGTGAGGTGCGACAGCGCGTCGAGCGCGTCATCGCGGCGTTCCCAGGGCACGAAGAGATGATCGTGCAGGAACGCGGATACGGGATTGCAGGGAATGCCGCGCCTGGCCAGCGCGGCGGATACGGCGGCCATCATGCCGACCGCGGTGAGACTCGACTGCACACGCAGGGTGATACGCGCCCAGAGCATGCGCTCGTTGCCGAGATTGTCTTCATCCACGTCGACGATGAGCGTGGTGCCCTCCGCCTCGCGGAACATCATCAGGGCGTCGGCCACGCGCTCACGCGCCTTCTCATGGGAGGCATGCAGGAAGCGCTTCGGCACGGGATCCAGTTCGGGGTCCAGCGCGGCCAGGAGCGCGCGCAGATCCGTCAGGCCCGGTGCGGAGYCGGCGATGCCCATGCTCAGCCCACCGCGCCTTCGAGTGAGACTTCGAGCAGCTTCTTGGCTTCCACGGCGAACTCCATCGGCAGCTCGCGGAATACCTGCTTGCAGAAACCGTCGACGATCATGGAGACCGCGTCTTCCTCGCCGATACCGCGCGAGAGGCAGTAGAACAGCTGGTCGTCGGAGATCTTCGAGGTGGTGGCCTCGTGCTCGACGATGGCGCTGGGATTCTTCACTTCCATGTACGGGAAGGTGTGCGCACCGCATTTCTTGCCGATAAGCAGGGAGTCGCACTGCGTGTAGTTGCGCGCGCCATCGGCACCCTTCTCGATTTTCACCAGTCCGCGATAGCTGTTCGAGCTGCGACCGGCGCTGATGCCCTTGGCGACGATCTTCGACTTGGTGCCTTTGCCGATGTGAATCATCTTGGTGCCGGTGTCGGCCTGCTGGCGGTGATGCGTCAGTGCCACCGAGTAGAACTCACCCACCGAACGATCGCCGCGCAGGACGCAGCTGGGGTACTTCCAGGTGATCGCCGAACCGGTCTCGACCTGGGTCCACGAGATCTTTGAGTCCGCGCCGCGGCAATCGCCGCGCTTGGTCACGAAGTTATAGATGCCACCGACGCCGTTCTCATCGCCCGGGTACCAGTTCTGCACCGTTGAGTATTTGATTTGCGCGCGTTCCAGCGCGATGAGCTCGACGACGGCTGCGTGCAACTGGTTCTCGTCGCGCATGGGCGCCGTGCAGCCTTCGAGATACGACACATAGGCGTCGTCCTCGACGACGATCAGCGTGCGCTCGAACTGCCCGGTGTTGATCGCGTTGATGCGGAAGTAAGTCGACAATTCCATGGGGCAACGCACGCCCTTCGGAATGAAGACGAAGCTGCCGTCGGAGAACACCGCCGAGTTGAGCGCCGCGAAATAGTTGTCGCCGGTGGGGACGACACTGCCGAGATACTGGCGCACGAGATCGCCATGTTCGCGGATCGCTTCGGACATCGAGCAGAAGATCACGCCGGCTTCGGCGAGTTCCTTCCGGAACGTGGTGCCGACCGAGACGGAATCGAATACCGCATCGACGGCCACGCCGGCCAGCCGCGCACGCTCGTGCAGCGGCACGCCGAGCTTTTCGTAGGTTTCGAGCAGCTTCGGGTCGACCTCAGCCAGCGACTTGGGACCGGCCTTCGGCGCCGAGTAATAGCTGACGGACTGGTAGTCGATCGGCGCGATATCCAGCTTGGCCCAATCCGGTTCCGGCATGGTCAGCCAGTGCCGGTAAGCAGCCAGGCGCCATTCGAGCATCCACTCCGGCTCACCCTTGATCGCGGAGAGCTGGCGGACGATGTCCTCGCTCAGGCCGGGCGGAAGGCTGTCGGATTCGATATCGGTGACGAAACCGGCCTCGTAGCGGCGGTTGAGCGCCTCTACGACTTCGGCGTTGTCGCGCACAGGGGCTGCCACGTCGCGTGTCATGTTTTCACTCTCGTTCATGCGTTCGCCTGCGCGACCTGGGTCGCGTCCTTCGCCGGCGCCGTGGGGCGCCCGGCCAGCATCTGGGCCAGGGTCATGGCGCGCAGCACGCCGCCGATAGCCCCGGAAACCGAGCGCCAGCTGTCGCTGACGCCACATTGGGACTGACGATCGCATTGGCCCTGGGCCACGCTGCATTCCGTCATTCCGATGGGTCCTTCCATCGCCTCGACGATGTCGGCGAGGCTGATCGCCTCGGCCGGACGCGCGAGGCGGTAGCCGCCGTTGACCCCACGAAACGATTCCACCAACCCCGCATGGCCGAGCAGCTTGAGCAGCTTCGACACCGTCGGAAGCTCCAGGCGCGCCTCGTCGGCGATCTGGGCAGTGCTCAGAACGTCGGCAGGGTGCGCGGCGATGCAGGTCATCACCACGGTCGCGTAATCGGTCAATCGGCTGACACGGAGCATCGGGGAAGGGGCACAGTCAATACCGGACCAAAATGGTACTGTTTTCGGAGCTTCCCCGCAAGGCGCCGCGCCTTCAAACCCGCCCGCTGCCGCGGGATCGCCGATGAATCGGCTCCTACCGAGCGTGCCGTCGCACCTTTGTCGGGAGTTCGTCATCCCTTTTATGGTGCAAACCATGGCCGCAGTTTCCGGGGATGGCTGCGCCATGCCGCACCGCACAAGGCCTGCGGAGTCTCACAGGGCACTGGCACGCATCCTGCTCCCTCTACCTCAGTCCAACCATGGGGAGCAACGGTAGTGAAGTGGATCAACGCGATCATCAAGCCGTTCACGCTGGACGACGTTCGGGAGGCCCTCGCCGAGGCGGGGGTACAGGGCATGACCGTGACCGAGGTCAAAGGCTTCGGCCGCCAGCACGGGCATACCGAGCTTTATCGTGGCGCCGAGTACGTCGTCGACTTCCTGCCCAAGCTCAAGATCGAGATCGCCGTCACCGACGAGCAACTCGAACGGGCGGTCGAGGCGATCATGAACGCGGCGAAGACCGGCAAGATCGGCGATGGCAAGATCTTCGTCATCGACCTGGAGCAAGCGATCCGGATCCGCACGCAGGAGGTCGACGCCGATGCGCTCTAAGCTCGTACGCACACTCGCCACAGCATCTGCCGCCGCACTGATTCCCTGCAGCGCCTTCGCCCAGGCAGCCACGCCAGCAAAGCTCGATTCCGGCGATACCGCCTGGATGCTCACCGCGACGATGCTCGTCCTGCTGATGACCATCCCGGGACTGGCCCTGTTCTACGGCGGCATGGTCCGCGCGAAGAACCTGCTCTCGGTTCTCATGCAGTGTTTTGCGATTACCGCCCTGGTCACCATCCTCTGGGTGGTCTACGGCTACTCCCTGGCCTTCGACAACACCGGCATGACCGCCGGCACGACCAATCTGCACTCCTTCATCGGCGGCCTCGGCCACGGCATGCTCGCGGGCCTCACGCCCGGCAGCCTCTACCAGACCGTTCCCGAAGCCGTGTTCGTGATGTTCCAGATGACCTTCGCGATCATCACGCCTGCACTGATCGTCGGCGCGATTGCCGAGCGCATGAAGTTCTCGGCGCTGCTCGTCTTCACCGCATTGTGGTTCACCCTGGTCTACCTGCCGATCGCGCACATGGTCTGGGGCGGTCCCGGCTCCTTCCTCGGCGACCTCGGCGTGCTCGACTTTGCCGGCGGTACCGTGGTGCACATCAATGCCGGTATCGCGGGTCTGGTCGGTTGCCTCGTCATCGGAAAGCGCCGTGGTTATCCGACCACCGCGATGCCGCCGCACAACCTCGGCTACACGCTCGTCGGCGCAAGCATGCTCTGGCTCGGCTGGTTCGGCTTTAACGCCGGCTCCGCCGTGGCCGCGAACGGCAGTGCCGGCATGGCCATGCTGGTGACGCAGATCGCTACCGCTGCCGCCGCCATCGGCTGGACCGCGATCGAGTGGATCACTCATCGTCGGGCCAGCGTGCTCGGCATCGCGTCGGGAGCCGTGGCTGGCCTCGTCGCCATCACCCCGGCTGCCGGCACGTGCGGACCCGGTGGCGCACTCGTRCTCGGCTTCGTCGCAGGCTTCGTCTGTTTCTTCAGCGCGACGAGCCTCAAGCGCAAGTTCGGTTACGACGACTCGCTCGATGTCTTCGGCGTGCATGCCATCGCCGGCATCATCGGCGCCCTGCTTACCGGTCCGCTGGCTGCACCCGTACTCGGCGGCTTCGGCACGGTCACGGATCTCGGCCTGCAGCTTTGGATCCAGTTCAAGGGCGTGTCGTTCACCGTCGTCTACAGCGCCGTGCTCAGCTACGCCATCTTCAAGGGCATCAAGGTCACCATGGGCCTGCGTGTCGACGAAGAGCAGGAGCAGATCGGACTGGATCTGGCGTTGCACGAGGAGCGTGGTTACAACCTCTCCTGACCGAGCTCATCTCGTGTAGGAGCCGATTCATCGGCGATCGCGCGGCAGCGGGCAAGGTTGTCGCAAGCACCCTTTCGCCGATGAATCGGCTCCCACAGAAAGTGCGTAAAAAAAAGCCGGCTATATGCCGGCTCTTTTTTCATCCGCTCAGCAGATCAGCGATTCACCCAATGGCACTGGCGGGTGGTGTGATAGTGACCGTGATGGTCGGACACGCGCGCGTTGTGGCAGACCTGGTGACGATGGTGCACCGGCGGATGATGGTCGTCGGCGTTAGCGGCCAGCGGTGCCATGAACGCCGCGCCCATCACGAGTAGTGCGAGAACTCGCGAGCGGTTCTGGGTGTTGCTTCCGGCTTTGATAGTCATGCTGGTCTCCTCTGTGGGGAGCACAACGTCGCTGTTCCTGAGAGGTGAGTCAATACTTACGGAAACGGCGCCATGGCGGCATTCAGAAAGGTGCATGAAAGGCGAAGAAGCGCAAGTTTTTACGGTCCTCCGCGAGCAGGCTTCGCCGATGAATCGGCTCCCACTTTTTTATAATCGGCCGTCCACGCTGTCCTGGGGGAGGACGGATTTTACGTCGTAGACGACGGCGCCCTTCCTGCCGAACCCGCGAATCTTCTGCGGGCCGAAGGCGCGGAATTCATCGTGAGCCACGGCGACGATCACGGCGTCGTACACACCCTCTTCGATGGCGTCGATCGTGCGTACGCCGYACTCCCGCGAGCACTCCTCGTTGTCCACCCACGGGTCGTACACATCGACATTCGCCATCGACTTTTTCAGGTCGCGGACAATATCGATCACGCGCGTGTTGCGTAGGTCCGGGCAGTTTTCCTTGAAGGCGAAACCGAGGACGAGTACGCGCGCATCGACGATGTGCAGGCGACGCTCACTCATCAGGCGAATGACACGGTCCGCCACGTAGGTGCCCATGCGGCTGTTGATGCGACGTGCGGCGAGGATCAGCTCCGGGTGGTAGCCGGTGACTTCCGCCTTGTGCGTGAGGTAGTACGGGTCGACGCCGATGCAATGTCCACCGACCAGGCCGGGCCGGAATGGCAGGAAGTTCCACTTCGTGCCGGCCGCCTCGAGCACTTCGCCGGTGTCGATCCCCAACCGGTTGAAGATCAGGGCGAGCTCGTTGACCAGGGCGATGTTGACGTCTCGCTGCACGTTCTCGATGACCTTGGCCGATTCGGCAATGCGGATCGACGATGTCTTGTGCGTGCCTGCGCGGATGATCGTGCGATACAGCGCGTCCACGCGATCGGCCGCTTCGGGGGTGGACCCCGAGGTGAGCTTGCGGATGTCCACGACACGACGCGCATGGTCGCCCGGATTGATGCGCTCGGGACTGTAGCCGCAGTGAAAATCCACGTTGAAGACCAGGCCGGAGCCGGCCTCCAGGAGGGGCACGCAGATCTCTTCGGTCGTGCCCGGATAGACCGTGGATTCGAAAATCACCAGGTCGCCATGGCGAATGACCCCACCGAGCATCCGGCAGGCCTTCTCCAGCRGCTCGAGATCCGGGCGCTGTGCCTCGTCGATCGGCGTGGGCACGGTGACGATGTAGACGTTGCGGTCGGCAAGATCGGCGATGTCGCCGCTATAGCGCAACCGGGCGGCGGCCGAGAGCGCGTCGCCGGTGACCTCCATCGTATGGTCGTGCCCGGCGCGGAGCTGCTCGAGCCGGGCCGGGTCGATATCGAAGCCAAGGGTATCGAAGTGCCGGCCGAATTCGACCGCGAGCGGCAGTCCGACGTAACCGAGACCGATGATGCCGATCCGTGGATCAGGGGTAAGAGCCATGGGGCGCCCGGGCGTCCAAAAGAAACGAAGCGTACACGCCGGAGCGGTGGCTTAGTACCACCGCCCAGGCAGAAGGCCTCACGGACGGACGGCGGTCACCTCGATCTCGACCAGGAAGTTGGGGCTCGCGAGCCCCGCCACCTGCATCGCAGAGCGCGACGGCAGGTTCGGCTGGGCCGGGGTGCCAAAGAATTGCGTGTAGCCCGCCATGAAGCCGCCGAAGTCCATCTTGCCGCCCTTAGCCGGGTCCCCCACCAGGAAAACCTGCATCTTCACGACATCGCCCAGGGACAGCCCCATGCCCTTGAGCTGCTTGTCGATCGAAGTCAGGACGCCGATGGTCTGGGTGCGGGTGTCGCCATAGGCTTGCGGCGTGTCCTTGGGCGCCGTGGTGTCGGCCACGGGGGGCACGGCGCCGCTGAGGAACACCAGGGTCTTGCCCGCCGGGATTTCCACCGCGGCCGAGATCGGGAACGTGCTGTTCGGGATCTTGTGGCGAACCACGTCGGCGGCGAAGGCAGGTGCCACGGCCATGAGCAGCAACGGTACGAGGATGACTCTCTTCAACATGTCACATGCCCTCCGAGGGCGGCTTGGCAGGATGAAACGGTGTGACGTCTTCGGGCTTGAGGGTGTCGGTATAGGCATTGCCGAAGTGCGTGCGGACGTAGTTCACGACGCCGGCGATCTGCGCGTCGGACAAACCGTTGCCGAACGACGGCATGGCCCCGCGCCCGTTGATCACCATCACGACGGGATAGGCGGCGGAGGCGAGCTTCGGATTATTCGCAAGCGCCGGGTAGTGACCGGCACCGACCGCGCCCTTGCCGTCGGGCATGTGGCAACCCTGGCAGATGTGTGTGAACAGCTGTTCGCCCGTCGCATGCGGAATGTCCTTGTCGGCGATGAAGGCGGGGTCGCTGTTCTGTGCGTGCACCGCGCTCGCGACGAGCCACGCGGACATTATGATCGCGCGCCTCATGAGCGACCTCCCGCGCCGGCGCGCGCATGCAAGGCATCGATCGCCGAAAGCGACGAGAGGATCGCACCCTCCTGCCAGGCCGGCAGGTAGGACGCGTGCTCACCCGCCAGCACGATGCGTCCATCCATCGAACAGATATCCGCATAGTGCTTCGCACGACTCGCGTCGTTCCATCCACCGAAGCAGCCCAGCGTGAACGGCGAACGATGCCAGGCGACGGCCATGCCGTTCTCGAACGACTTCGTGTATTGGGGGTGGATCATCGCTCCCTGCTCGACGCCCTTGCGCACGCGCTCGGCCGGTGTGAGTGACGTGAACTCGAACGCCTCCGTCGAGAACGTGTAGGAACCCAGCAACACGCCCTTCTTCGTGCCGAACCCGTGACTTGGGTACGAAATCATGCCGATCGGAAGGTCGGTGCTGGTGATGCCACCGTAGATAGCCTCGTCCTCCTCCCAGAAGCGACGATCGAACTGCAGGCCGACCTTCGACGACGCCCAATAGGGAACGGCCGAGATCGCCTCGGCCTTGGCCGCCGATACCTGGATCGGGATCTGACTGAGGATGGACAAGGGAATCGTGCACACGCACCAGTCCGCCTTTGCCTGGCGTGGCTGGCCCGCGGACCCCGCGTCCTCATAGGTCACGGTGACGCCGTGCTCGTCCTGGGCGATCGCGGTGACCTTGGCGTTGTAGGTCACGACATGGCCGATGCGTTCGACGAACGCTTTCGAGATCGCATCCATGCCGCCGATCGGCTGCATCAGCGTGGTCTGGTATTCCTGCTGTTCGTTGGTGCCTAGCGAAGCCCATAGTTTCGCGTGCAATACATCGGACAGGCCATTCGGCCGGGAGAACTCGGGTTTACCGTCGGGACCGCCGCCGGCATGTTTGGCAAAGCCGCGGCGCTCGCTGCTGTCGCGGCCTTCGACATAGCGAAACTGCTTGTCGAGGCCACCCAGTTCTCGCAATGCTTCAAGCAGGACTTCGCGATCCTCCTTGCTCACCAGGTCGTCGAGCCGACCCTTGTCACTCGCCTTTGYAAGCAGCTCCGCAACACCGCCGTTGAGGTCGGCTTGCACTTCGCGCAGACGTTGCGGCTTACCGCCGTACGCGCTGACGCTATGCAGGTAGGCATTGTGATTGACCTGCACGAAGGGCTCGAGCGGAATGCCGAACTGGCGGCAGTAATCGAGCACGCCGTGATGGTGGTAAGGAATACGCCATGGCCCGGGATTGAAGTACAGGCCCTTGTCGAACGCGCACACCTGCTTGTGTCCACCCAGCTCGGTGTACTCATCGCCACCGCGGAGTGTCCAGTTGCGACCACCTGCGCGAGCGTTGTACTCCAGCACCTGGACCTTGTAGCCCGCCTTACCCAGCTCGTAGGCCGCGACCAGGCCAGCCAGACCGGCACCGAGGATGAGAACCGTGCCGCGCCCCGTGCCCTGCAAAGGACCCGACCGACGGTACGGCGATTCCGCGGCAAAGCCAAGGTTGTTCATCGCCTGGTACATCAAGGCGCCACCGCCTGCGACGCCGATCATGCGCAGTAAATCGCGACGCGTCATGGACGCGGACTTACAGTCGTCTTCCATCCACCCACCCCCGATAGCGGCCCCGTGCAACCAAGATAACCACACGTTGCATTGCACAACAACCGCCCCATCACTACGCACCAAACGGGTGCTATGACAGGCCCACGCAAACGTTCTAAGCTCGCGGATAGCCCCGTTTCGCAGAGCCCGCATGACCACCCTCGAAGAACGCTCAGCCGCCCGCCTCGCGTGGGCGCGCCACGTCACCGGCCAGCACGAACTCCTGCTGGAAAGTGCCTCGGCCGATGCCAGCTTCCGTAGCTACTGGCGCGGCTATGTCGATGGCCAGCCGGTGATCGTCATGGACTCGCCGCCGGAAAAGGAAGATCCTGCGCCCTGGGTCGCCATCGGCAAGCGACTGGCGGACGCCGGCCTGCACGTACCGACGGTGATGGTCGCGGACCTGCAGCAAGGGTTCCTGCTCATCGAAGATCTCGGCACGCGTACGTACCTCCCGGAACTGGACGATCACACGGTCGACGCCTTGTACGGCGATGCACTCGACGCCCTGCTCCGCATGCAGATGCACGTAAGCACCGAAGGGCTACCCGCCTTCGATCACGCCTGGCAGACCATGGAAATGGAAATCATGCCGGCATGGTTGCTGGAGAGGCATCTTGGCGTGACGCTGGAATGTGGCGAGTGGGACATCGTCGAGAACGCGTTCACGGCCATCATGCACGCCATCGCCGAGCAGCCGCGCGCCTTCATGCATCGCGACTTCCACAGTCGCAACCTGCTGGTGACCACGGAGCGCTCGCCCGGTGTGATCGACTTCCAGGGCGCCATGTCGGGACCGCTCACCTACGACCTCGCCTCGCTGCTTCGCGACGCGTATATCGTCTGGGACAACGAGCGGGTGGAAGGCTGGGTGGAGGCTTACCGCCTGCGCCTGCTCGATGCGCACCTGCTCGAGGAGAAGGTGGATGCCGATCGTTTCCGCCGCTGGTTCGATCTCACCGGCCTGCAGCGCCATATCAAGATCCTGGGGTTGTTCTGCCGGCTGTGCTATCGCGATGGCAAGCCCGGTTACCTCGACGACCTGCCCCGCGTCTTGCGCTACGTGCTGGATACCGCCCGCCGGCATGCCGACGTCGCGCCGTTGGCGGACCTGATCGAAACGAAGATCGGCCAGCGCGACATCCGCGTCCCGGTGAAGGCATGAGGCATGCGCTGATCCTCGCCGCCGGACTCGGCGAGCGCATGCGTCCGCTCACCACGCATACGCCAAAACCGCTTCTCGAGGTGCTTGGCAAGCCACTGATCGTGCATCACATCGAAAAGCTCGCTGCCGCCGACGTGCGTTACATCGTCATCAACACCTCGCACCTCGCGGACCAGTTCCCCAGCGTGCTGGGCGACGGCTCGCGGTGGGGCGTGCGACTCCGGTATTCCTACGAGGGCCCGACCCCGCTGGAAACCGGCGGCGGCATGCACAACGCCCTGCCCCTGCTTGGCCCGGAGCCCTTCATCGTCGTGAGCGCCGATATCTGGAGCGACATCGACTACACCGCGCTACCCCGTGAGCCCGAGGGCGTCGCTCACCTGGTCATGGTCGACAATCCCGATTTCCACCCGGGCGGCGACTTCGCGCTGAAGGATGGACGGCTATACGAGGGAGACGGGCCGACCGGCGCGGAGCGCCTGACTTTCGGCAACGTTGGCGTTTACCGGCGCGAGATCGTCGAGGACGAAGTCGCGGGGCGCTTCAAGCTGCTGCCGATGTACCAGCGCGCCATCGCGGCGGGCCGGCTTTCCGGTGAAAAGTACAGCGATTTCTGGCGCAACGTCGGGACACCAGCGCAGCTCGACGAACTGCGAGAAAACCTGGACTCCCGACGCGCGTGATCAGACGTGCTAAATCAGATCAGGCTTACTGGATCGTTTCGGTGCTCAGTGCACGCAGGCGCTCATGACCCATGGCGAACGCTTCGTTGAATGCACTGGTGATATCGTCGAAATCGTTGGTACCGGTGTTGGTTTCGATCTCTTCGCCGACGTGATCCAGGATCCGGTAACTCGACCGGTAAACCTGTCCACCGCCGTCGTCGTGATACTTAACCGCCTTGGCCACCACTCTGAACTTACTGTGATTTTCCATTGCGCTTTTCCTTCCCCTGTACCCCGATACTGACCGGGGAAGGTGACGGTTGCAAGTGACCCGCATTTCGGGATGAAACGGGCGGCGCGACACGCCAGATGGCGTTGCCGACGTCGTCCGCGACCAGTAGTGCGCCACGCCCGTCGATTGCTACGCCAACCGGGCGGCCATAGGCTTCTCCCTCGGCGCCGAGGAAGCCGGAGAGGACGTCTTCGGGCATACCAGATGGACGTCCATCCGTGAATGGAACGAAGACGACCTTGTAGCCACTGAAGGGGCGCCGGTTCCATGAACCATGCTGCCCGATAAAGGCGCCGTTGACGTAGTGCGACGGCAATACACCCCCACCGGCGTAGAAGGCCAGGCCCAGCGACGCGGTATGCGCCCCGAGCGCGTAATCGGGAACGATGGCCTTGCCGACCATGTCGGGCCGCGGAGGAACGACCCGCGAATCGACGTGGTTGCCGTACCAGCTATACGGCCAGCCGTAGAACCCGCCTTCCTTCACCTCCGTCATGTAGTCGGGAACGAGGTCGCTGCCCAGTTCATCGCGTTCATTGACAGCGACCCAGAGCGCCTTGCTTTGCGGCTGCCAGCCCATGCCATTCGGGTTACGCAGTCCCGAGGCGAAGACGCGCGAGGCGCCGGTGACCGGATCGATTTCGAGGATGCCGGCGCGGCGGTCTTCAGCCGGCATGCCGTTCTCGGCGGCGTTGCTGTTCGATCCGACCGTCACATAGAGCGTCTTGCCATCCGGGCTCGCGATGACGTTCTTCGTCCAATGGTGATTGATCGGACCCGCGGGGAGATCGGCGATCCTGACGCCCGGCCCCGTGGTCGCGGTGGCCCCTTCGCTGTAGTGAAAACGCAAGAGGGCGTCGCTGTCCGCCACGTAGAAATCGTTGCCAACGAGGACCATGCCGAAGGGCGAGTGCAGGCCGGTAAGGAAGACCGTGCGCGTTTCGGCGACGCCATCGCCGTCGGTGTCGCGCAGCAGCGTGATCCGGTTCGCGCTCGGTGTCACCGACCCGGCACGCTTCATCGCCTTGCCCTGGACCCAACCACGGATGCCCTTGCTGTCGTCCGGCTTGGGCGGCGCATTGGTCTCGGCGACCAGTACGTCACCGTTGGGCAGCACGTAGATCCACCGTGGATGATCCAGGCCACGGGCGAATGCCGTCACGGCAAGCCCACTGGCGGCCGTCGGCGTCGTTCCTGCCGGCCATCCCTTCGCATCGGCAATGTGCAGCGTGGGAATCAGTCGCTTGTCCGGCGTTGGCAAGGTCGGTTTCGGACCCATGCCCGCTTCGCCCGGCAGCCTTGCACTCTCTGTACAGGCGCCGAGCGCGGTGGTCAGGGCGGCCAAGGTCATCAGGCAGGCACAACGCATCGGAAGGTCCCTCGTCGGTCAAGTGACGAGTGGACGCCTCACCCCGGTTGCTGCACGTGAAGGTCCGTGCCGGTCAGCCGCCTGGCGTGCCTTCCGCAGCCACCGGCATGGCGCTGCCGACCGCCGATGCCGAGGTGCCGGCCGGTGCGTCAGGCGCGCCGCCGCTCACATGCTCGGCTTCCGCCGAATGCAGCGTCGGCACGGCCGGGAGCGTTTTTGCCTCGTCCGCGACTTCCGTCGACAAGGCGGCCCTCGCCGCCTCGTTCGTCATCACCACGATGCTGATGCGGCGATTGATCGCCGAGGACGGATCGGTCTTGTCGAACGGCACCGACGCCGCCAGGCCCACCACGCGGGCGACCTTGTCCGGCTGCATGCCACCCTCGGTGAGTGTACGGCGCGCGGCATTCGCGCGGTCAGCGGAGAGCTCCCAGTTGCCGTAGGCGCTGTCTGCGCGAATGTACGGCGCGTTATCCGTATGGCCAGAGATGCTGATCTTGTTCGGCACCTGGTTCACGAAGCCCGCCAGCTCGTGAAGGATCTGCACGGTGTAGGGCTTGAGGGCGCCGCTGCCGGTGTCGAACATCGGACGGTTCTGCTTGTCGACGATCTGGATGCGCAGGCCTTCCGAAGTGATGTCGATCAGCAACTGGTCCTTGTACGGGGCCATGGCCTGGCTCTTGGCGATCGCCTCGGTCAGGTCCTTCATCAGCTGCTCGAGACGACGCTTCTCCTTTTCCTTGGCCAGCTTGTCGATGTCCGACCCACTCGGCTTGGCGAAGGCCTGGTTGTCGCCCGGCCCCTTGGGCAGGTCCATCGCACCACCGAGCTTGATCATGCTGGTGCTGGCACCGCCCGGCCCCATCTTGCCCGAGGGCGCCATGGTCGACTGGCCCTGGGTCATGCTCGGGTTCTTGAAGTATTCGGAGATCGCCGCGCGCTGCTGCTTGGTGCCGGCGCCGACCAGCCACATGACCAGGAAGAACGCCATCATGGCCGTGACGAAGTCGGCGTAGGCCACCTTCCAAACGCCGCCGTGGTGCGCGTGAGCACCCCGTTTCTTCTTGCGGACGATGATGACTTGCTTCAGGTCACTCATCGGGGACTTACCGAGCGCTCTTCAGATGCGCTTCGAGGTCCTGGAAACTCGGCCGCGTGGTGGTCTGCAGCGATTTGCGGGCGAATTCGACCGAGACCATCGGGTTGTATCCGCGCAGGTTGGCCAGCAGACCCACCTTCACGCACTCGAAGGCACGGCCATCCGTACTCACACGCGCCTCCATCGCCGCCGACAGCGGACCGACGAAGCCGTAGGAAAGAAGGATGCCGAGGAACGTACCCACCAGCGCGCCAGCAATGTGCTCGCCGATCACCGCGGCATCGCCATCGATGGACTTCATCGTGATGACGATGCCCAGCACCGCCGCGACGATACCAAAGCCCGGCAGCGCGTCCGCCATCTTCTGCACGGCCAGGGCCGGTGCCATCGCCTCGTGGTGATGCGTTTCCAGCTCGACATCGAGCAGCTGTTCGAGCTCGTGGGGATCCATGCTGCCGCCAACGATGAGGCGCAGACAGTCCGTGACGAAGTCGATGAGGTGGTGCTCCGCGATCAGGCGCGGGTAGGCGGAGAACAGGCTGCTGTTGGCCGGGTCCTCAATGTGGGATTCCATGCCCAGCTGCCCTTCCTTACGCATCTTGGTGAAGATGTCGTACAGCAGGGACAGCAGGTCGATGTAGTCCTGCTTGCGGTAACGCGGGCCCTTGAACAGGCCGATGGCGTCACGGCCAGCGCCCTTCACGATGTCGATCGAATTGGCGCTGACGAACGCACCCACGGCGGCGCCGAAGATGATCAGCAGTTCGTACGGCTGCCAGAGGGCGCCGATCGAACCGTGCGAGAGCACATAGCCGCCAAGCACCGAGACCAGGACGACGATAAAACCAATGATGACCAACATGACGTGCTTCCTTCCCAGTCGTCTTTCTTATCGGCCGCCATGGCTAAAAATTGAGGAACTTCGTCACGTTTTCTGAACGATTCACTCCGGCAACTCGAGCGGTTCGGGATAGCGCGGAAACACGAGCCGGATGCGGGTGCCGACGCCGGCCTCGCTCTCGATCTCGATGCCGCCACCGGCCTGCGCCACCGTCCCGTAGACCTGGGCCAGACCCAGGCCCGAGCCGCCTTCCTTGGTCGTGAAGTACGGCTCGAACAAGCGCTGACGGACGTCCTCCGCCATGCCTCCGCCCGTATCCGTCACACTGACGAAAATCTGTCGGGTGGCGGCGCGCTCGCGCATAACCTCGCCCGTGGACCCGCCGCCCATGCGCTCACCGACCTCGATCACTATCTTGCCCATCCCCTCCATGGCATCCCGGGCGTTGAGGCAGACATTCATGAGGGCCTGTTCGAAACCGTGACGGTCGAGCCATACGGGTAGCGGCCCGGGCTGGCGATAGACCTCGATGGCGATACGCCCACTCATTCCATGACGCGCAAAATCCGCGAATCCTTCCACGATGTCGCCCAGATCGAAGGGTTCGGGACGGGCCTGCTGGTTCCGGGCGAAGGCAAGCAACCGCCGGGTCAACGCCGTGGCGTGCCGGGCGCCTTCGACGGCGTAGGTGAGCATGCGCCGGTGCCGCGGTGCCAGTTCGTCCACATCGTCCTGCAGACCCGACAGGCTCACGATCACCGTTTGCAGCATGTTGTTGAAGTCGTGGGCGATACCGCTGACCAGTTGGCCGATCGCCTGCTGCTTCTGGGCCTGACGCGCACTGGCCTCCGCAAGGTCCCGCCCCCGCTGGGCCATCGCCAGTTGCTCGCTGACACCCGCCAGCGAACTTTCCGCTTGCCGCCGGGCGCCGTGTTCGGCCTCCAGCCGCTCGAGCAGGCTGCCGTACTGTGTCGTGGCGCTGGCCGACCGGGCGACCGACTCGTTCAATCGGTCCTGCAGGAGCTCGTTGATCGCCTCGAGCGCCGCCTGCAGGGCGACCCGCTCGGTGACGTCGCGACTGATCACGATGAAGTGATCGAGGGTGTCGTTGCAGACGACGGGGGCCACCATGACTTCCCACCAGCGGGACGTGCCCACCGAGGTGCGCCGGGCGCTGACGAAGTCCACCCGCTCCCCGGCTGCCGCGCGATCGAGCGCCCGCGCAACCATGTCGCGTGCCTCCACGGGCCAGAGATCCAGCCACCGAGTGCCCAGCAAGTGATCGACGCCTTCCGGCGCCAGCGCCGCGCAGCCAAGACCGGCCACGAAGCGGATGACCCCTTCGCGGTCGAGCTCTTTCATGCAATCGGCGGAGGCCTCGACAAACTGCCTGTACCGCCCGTCCCCAGTGCTCATGGCGCGCCCGCCTTCCCCTAGCCGTGTGCCGTGCTATGACGCACCGCGGCACGGCTTCGTGTCAAGGCATATCTGTCACGTCGCCCGCACGACAGCAAGCGGAGAGTGCCGGCCATCGCCCCAAGGGATTGCCCATGACCGCCGCCGGACATGTACTTGTCGTGGAAGACGACCCCAACGTACTCGACATCACCAGCTACATGCTGGAGCGGGAGGGGTATGAGGTGCTTACTGCCATGAACGCCAATGCGGCGCTGACTGTTCTCGCCGCGCATCCGGAGGTGGGCCTTGTGCTCACCGACGTGAATATGCCTGGGGAGATGGATGGCATCGATCTTGTGCGGGAACTGCACCGGCGGGGAAACCCGGTGATCTGCGTGGTCGTTTCAGGGGATGCAGCTCAAGCCACGGGCAGGCTGGGCACACTGGCCGCCTTCCTGGCCAAACCCTACGACCGCCGCAGCCTGCTGAAGGCGGTGGGCGACGCCATGCCGCACTGACCGGGGTCAGGCGCCCCTGTGATGGTGGTCGTCTTCGTCTTCGTCTAGGTCTTCGTCGTCCGACTCGTCGCCCAGCGGCTCACCCGGCAACGCGCCTTCGAGCTTGTCGTCGTCGAAGCCGGTCTCGTCCTCGGCAAACACCGGTGCGCCCTCATCATCCACTTCCAGCACCAGACCTAGCGCCTTCTCCGCCGCCGCCCGTGCGCTCTCCTCGTCGCGGAAGCTGCGCTGATCGTAGACGGTGAAATAGCTGGGGAAGCCCTTGGCCACCGGATGCGATGACAGCAGCGCCTTGAAGCGGGAGCCGTCCTGGGTAGCGCTGCTGCGCAGGGTGAAGCCTGGAAATTCGCGTTCTGCCATGGGTGAAACCTCATCGGGGGTGGAAATTCTAGCCCAGCCGGGACCTTGGGAGCTTTACCTGAGAAAACGTGACACGGATCACACCCATCATTCAGCCGATGGGCACTTGCCCCTCAAGTTCTTGTAGGGTATTTCCTACATCAAGCGGCCTCACACAGCATTCACGACGACCGCGAAACAGGGGTAACAGGGGCACCACATGAACGTCATCACCACTACGTCGCCTTCCCGGCGTCTGGCGTGGACCGTATCCGCAGTCCTCGCGATTGCCGGCCTCGTTGGCCTGGCGCTCGCGCCCAGGGTCGCCGCCGCGATCCCCAGGACAGCGATACAGATGGTCTACGCATGGCTTTGCGCTTCGCTCGTAGGCTCCGCCTACGTCGTGCTGACGCTCGCCAACGACACGGAAGGCGCTATCGAGGACAGGGACGAATTCTGATCTCAGGGACGGGGTGTGACAAACAAAGAAGCCCGCCAGAAATGGCGGGCTTCTTTGTTTAACCTTGTGGAGATTTACCCTGTGGGGATTGACCTGTGGGGGCCGCCGACTTACGGACGACGCTCCAGCTCCGGATCTTCCTTGCTGCGCGGCATGAGATCCTTCTTCGACACGCCGAGCCACAGCAGGATCGGGCTGGCGATGAAGATGGAGGACAGCGTGCCGACCAGGATGCCGATGAGCATGGTGATCGCGAAGCCGTGAACCACCGGGCCGCCGATGAAGAACAGCGCCGCCATGGTGATACCGGTGAACAGCGAGGTGATGATCGTTCGCGACAGCGTGCTGTTGATCGAACGGTTGAGCACCTCTTCCGGCGTCGCATTACGGCTGGCGCGGAACAGTTCGCGGACACGGTCGAACACGACCACCTTGTCGTTGATCGAGTAACCGACCACGGCGAGCACCGAGGCAAGCACGGTCAGGTCGAAATCGCGCTGGGTGATCGCGAAGATGCCCAGGGTGACCAGRACGTCGTGGATCTCGGTGGCCAGCGCCGCGACGGCAAAACGCCACTCGAAGCGGAGCCACAGGTAACCCATGATGCCGATGATGACGAAGGCCACGGCGACCACGCCGTCGCTGCGCAGCTCTTCACCGACCTGCGGGCCGACGAAGGAGCGGCTCTTCTGGATCACGTCCGGACGCGAGACCTTGAGCGCGGCGATGACATCACCCGCGACCTTGGCGGCGGCTTCGTCGCCGGTCAGGGAGACCGAGTTCTTGTCGTCCTTCGGCTGCATGCGGATGGTGTAGTCACGCGTGCCGCCAACGGCCTGGACCAGCGGATTCTCGAGGCCGGATTTCTCCAGCGCCGAGCGAACGTCCGCCGGATCGATCGGGGCCTGGTATTCCACCTCGACGGCTACGCCGCCGACGAAGTCCTGGCCGTAGTTGAAGCCCTTGGTGAGGATCAGGCTGATCGAGCCGACCATCAGCAGGATGCCGAGGCCGATGCTGAAACGACGCAGGCCGAGGAAGTTGAAGTTCGAATTGTGGTTGAAGATTTCCATGGCTTCCTCCTCAGACCGACAGGGTCTTGAGCTTGCGGCCGCCGTGGATCAGCGCGGTGATGGCGTGCGTGACCGTCACCGACGTGAACATCGACGTGAGGATACCGATGAAAAGCGTGACGCCGAAGCCCTTGATCGGACCCGAGCCCATGGTCATCAGGCCGAGCGCGGCGAGCAGGTGGGTCACGTTGGCGTCGAGAATCGTCGCCCAGGCCTTGTCGTAGCCGGTGCGGATCGCAGCCAGCGGCGAGGAGCCGTTACGCAGTTCTTCGCGGATACGCTCGCAGATCAGCACGTTGGCGTCGATCGCCATACCGAGGGTCAGCACGATACCCGCGATGCCCGGCATGGTCAGGGTGACGTGGATCATCGACATGACCGCGATGAGCAGCACCAGGTTGAAGAACAGCGCGATGTCGGCGACGAGACCGAACAGCTTGTAGTAGATCGCCGCGGCCACCAGCACCAGCCCGAGGCCGAGCATCACCGCCTTGAAGCCCTTGTCGATGTTGTCCGCGCCGAGGCTGGGACCGATCACGCTCTCACCGACGATGTCGATGGGCACCGCGAGCGAACCACCGCGAAGCAGCAGGGCCAGTTCCGAAGCTTCCGAATCGCTGGGCAGGCCGTTGGTCGAGAACTGCTTGCCGAACGGCGAGCTGATGTTCGCGTAGTTGATCACCTCTTCGGTGATCTTCGGCGTCTTCACTTCCTTGCCGTCGACCATCTTGGTTTCGGTGGTCCGCGTGATGTAGAGCACCGCCATCGGCTTGCCGACATTGCCGTTGGTGAAGTCCTGCATCTTGCGTGCGCCGGCGCTGTTCAGCGAGACGCTTACATTGGGCGTGCCGTTCTGCTGATCACGACCGGATACCGCCGAGGTGAGTTCGTCACCGGTGGCGATGATGGTCTTGCTCAGCAGGTATGGACGGCCGTCACGACCGTAGTACAGCTTGGCGTCCGGCGGCACGCTGCCCGAGCGGGCGGCGTCGGCGGCCTGCGGCGGCGTGTACAGGCCAGCGCGGTACTGCAGCGTGGCGACGGCACCGATGATCTTCTTCGCCTCGGCGGTGTCCTGCACGCCGGCGAGTTCCACCACGATCTGGTTGGCGCCCTGCTGCTGGATCAGCGGCTCGGACACGCCCAGGGCGTTCACGCGCTGGCGAAGCGTCGTGAGATTCTGCGTGATCATGCTCTGTGAGAGCTCGCGCAGCTTGGCCGGCTTGATCACCGCGTCGAGGATGAAACGATTGCCCGTGGCCGCGCCGTCGGTCGTCGTGAGTTCCGGGTAGTCGGTAGCGATGAGGGCTGCCGCCGCCTGGCGGTCGGCGTCTGTACGCAGCACCACACTGACGCCCTGGCCGCGCGCATTGCGATTGACGGCGTCGTAGGACACCTTCTTCTCGCGCAGCAACGCGCGGATGTCATCGGTGTAGCGCGTTTCCTGCGCATCGATCACCGCGCCCTGATCCACTTCCATCAGGAAGTGCACGCCGCCCTGAAGGTCCAGACCGAGCGGCATCGAGAAGGCATTGATCGACTGCAGCCAGGTCGGCACGGTCGACGCCTGGTTGAGCGCCACCGTGTAGCTCTCGCCCAGGGTGGTGCGCAGAGCGTCCGCCGCCTTGGTCTGCGCATCCGCCGTGGCGAAGCGTGCCAGCAGGCGGCTGGTTTTCGCATCAACGTCGATCACCGTGGCCGGCGTCTTCGCCGTGGCGAGGATGTCCTCGACCTTGGTTTTCAGTGCCGCATCGACCGTCGCGCCGCGGTTACCCGAGATCTGTACCGCCGGCTGGGCCGGGAAGACGTTCGGCAACGCGTAAACGATGCCGAGCAGCAACACGATCACGACCAGCGCGTACTTCCAGCGTGGAAAATCACTCATGCCTTGCCATTCCATGAAAAGCGGCCACAAGCGGCCGCGGCTGACGCCATTGAGACGAAGCTCAGGACTTTTTGAGGCTGCCCTTCGGCAGGACCTGGGTGATCGAACCCTTCTGCACCTGAACGACGGTGCCCGGGGCGATCTCCACGCGAACGAAGGACTCGCCCACGTCTTCGATGCGGCCGGCAAGACCGCCGCCCATCACCACTTCGTCGCCCTTGGCGAGCGCGGACAGCAGGTTGCGATGCTCTTTCTGGCGCTTCATCTGCGGGCGAATCATCATGAAATAGAAGATGCCGAACAGCACCGCCATCATGATCAGCGGCGAGAGGCCGAGTGCCCCACCCTGGGTGGCCCCGGCAGCGGGAGCGGTGGCCTGTGCAATGGCGGCGAAGGTCGGAAGGCTCATCGTCAATTCTCGCAAGTCATGGAACAGCCACGGAAAAGCGGCTGCTCACGTAAAAAGATCGTGGATTATGCCACGCACCCCGGTGCTTATGTACGGCGCCCCGCCAAGGCTTGGGGGCGCCGGAGAGCAGCCGCAAGTCAGCCGTCGACTTCGGCCTTGCGCCGCGCGGCGTAGAAGTCAGCGACGAAGTCGTCCAGCGTGCCAGCCTCGATCGCGCCGCGAAGGCCAGCCATCAGGCGCTGGTAGTGGCGCAGGTTGTGCATCGTAGCCAGCTGGCTGCCGAGGATTTCGTTGCAGCGATCCAGATGGCGCAGATAGGCCCGGCTGAAGCCGTTGGCGCAGGCGTAACAGTCGCAATCTTCCTCGATAACGCGCGTATCCATGGAGAACTTCGCGTTACGTATGCGTAACGTGCCCTCCCGAGTGAACAGGAATCCATTGCGGGCGTTACGCGTCGGCATCACGCAGTCGAACATGTCGACACCGCGGCGCACGGCCTCGACGATGTCCTCCGGGCGGCCCACACCCATGAGGTAACGCGGCCGGTCCTTCGGCAGGACGTGCAGCGTGAGGTCGAGGGTGTGGTTGCGCTCTGCCTCCGGCTCACCCACGGCGAGACCACCCACGGCATAGCCGTCGAAGCCGATCTCGATCAGCCGCTCGGCCGACCGGTGGCGCAGGTTTTCATACGTGCTGCCCTGGACGATGCCGAACAGGGCATTCGGATTCTTCAGGTCGTCGAAGGCCTGACGTGATCTTTCGGCCCAGCGCAGGCTGAGCTCCATCGAATCGGAAGCGACCTTCTCCGTGGCCGGGTAAGGCGTGCATTCGTCGAAGATCATGGCCACGTCCGAATCCAGCACCTTCTGGATCCGCATGGACTCCTCGGGCGAAAGGAACACCTTCGAGCCGTCCACGGGCGAGGCGAACGTGACGCCTTCTTCGGTGATCTTGCGCTTATGTGCCAGCGAAAAGACCTGAAAGCCACCGGAATCGGTAAGGATCGGCTTATCCCAGCCGATGAACTTATGCAGGCCGCCGAATTCGCCGACGATCTCCAGGCCCGGGCGCAGGAACAGGTGGAAGGTGTTTCCAAGGATGATCTCCGCGCCGGTGTCGAGCACGTCGCGGGGGGTCATGGCCTTGACGGAACCGTAGGTGCCCACCGGCATGAACGCCGGGGTTTCCACGGTGCCGCGGCCGAATCGGAGACGGCCACGCCGGGCCGCGCCATCGGTGGCGAGGAGGTCGAAAGGGAGCTGGGTCATCCGCCCATTCTAACGTCCCCGCCGCGCCCCTGCCCGGACGCCTACAACCAATGGCCTACTCCCCGGGATGCTTGAGGGGGCGTAGGGTCGGGCGTGCATGGAATGCACACGCCGTCGCCCATTCGGACGCGGCGAGGAATCACAGTCAAGGACGATGACATGCCCAACGAAACACCGCCGCAGGCGCCGCGCAAGGCCAGCCGCGCTAACCATTCCGCGAGCTATATCAGCCTTTTCGGCTGGCCAGAGTCGGTCCAACCGGGCGAACTCAACGACAACACCTTGCCGCTCGCCTATCTGACCGAGTTGCACGAACTGCTGAGCCGCCTCGAAAACGGCAAGAGCACTTCCGGCGATGTCGATGAAAAGGCCTTTCGGATTCTTCTCCAAGAGCGTCGGCCGGACATTCCCCGCATGCCGATGGACGACAGCTCACTGAAGCGGACGTTCCCCGCCCTGCGCCGCGTCATCGACATCCTCGAGGACAGGGTCCGTGAAGTAGGGGTCGAAGTTCCAACCTCCCGCGCACTCACGACGGACGGATCCGACGAGGCCGCCAAACGCCTTTTGCGCCTTCACGAAAACATTGCAACTGCGAGCTTTCCCGCAAGCCTTCCCTTTCACTTCAGCTGGGAGCGCATCAAGGCCGTCTTGCAGCAGCGCAAGCTGACGGCATGGGACGCGGTCAGAAAATCCGACTACAACTATCCCAATTTCACCTTCAGCAATCGTAGTTCGGCCTCGCTCCATGCGGCCACGACGATGGCGAGCGGTCTGTCACCCGAGCTACGTCAGCTACTTACGGCAGACGACAGTACGGTCGCCGCGACGATCGCCACCTTGCGCGAGCACGCATCGCGACTGCCTTTCGCGGCCGCCGACGAGCCCGACCTCACCCACACCGACACGCTGCGCCGTGTACTTGGCCTCAGCCGGAAGCAACTGCGCCAATGCCTTGCCGTTTACCGGCCCGCATTGGCTGGCGAGGATAGGGCACCTCCTTCAGCTGTCGTGCGCAGCCCTTTTGCAGAAACGACAACCGAGCCCTCGTCGAATGCGGACTTCGGTGCCGCCTTCATCCACAACGGCACGACACCGCTCTACCTGTGCAACGCGACCGCCGAAGGAAGCGGTGACGCCAGCGGTGACATCACGATCGTAGGTGCCACCGATGCGCATCTCGATCGGATGATTCGTATCATCCGCCTGCACCACGCGATGAAACTGCCGTTTCCCGACATCGACTTGCTCGTGGTCACCGCGTTACGCGCCGAAGGCCACCGCACCGATTTCAAGATGACGCCGACCACCATGCGCGCCATGGGGATGTTCCAGCACCTGCGCGAACAATACGGCGTGACCGCGAACCAGTTCGCTGCCTTCATCGGCTCGATTGCCGTGTGCGCCACGGGACGTGAGACGCCGTTTTACGACACCCTCTTCAACCCGCGCGGCATCCTCGATCGCCAGGACGCCGAGCCCGTACTCACCATGGATGGCATGGAGTTCTCCATCGAAGCGGAGGACGTCGATAGCGCGGTGACGGTGAGCCAGCTTAGCCAGGCATTCGGCGCCGACGAGACCACGGTTCGCTGGGCACTCGAATGCGTAATCGAAGCGCAGGACATCACGAAGCCAAAGCGAACGCTCGACGTGGTATCGGCCTGCTACCGCCTGATTGCGCTGCCTCGAGCTGTGGGTCTGAATACCGAGGAAATCACGCCCTTCCTCAGCGCGTTGAATAAAGAGAACCCGGAGGTCTTCAGCCAACTGGCAGGCACGCCGTCGCTCGCCCCTGAACCGGAAACGCAAACCACCTCCGGCGGCGCGATCGACACCGACGACGCCGAAGGCAACGACTCCGACGAGGGTGCCTTCGACTTCAGCACATGGCTCTTCGGGGCATGGAGCCGCGAACCGGCTACGGCAAGCGATTCGGCCGATGTACTGAACGTCATCGCCCTGGTCATGAATGCTGCTGAATGGTTCAAGCAGCACCGGTTGCCGATAGCCGCCTTGTGCCGGTGTCTCTTGATTCCCGAACCGACCAAACCGTCCGCTCGCTGGATCGAAGCGACCCGCTTAGTCATAACGGCACAGCGCGCTGCCGTTAAAGGCAGCGCGGATGGGGAAGACGGTACGAAGGTGGCGACGAAGACAGACCTCGTATCAAGCGCGATCCGGCATGCGCTGCAACTAATCGATCCGTCGCTTGCTCTTCCCTTGCTACACTGGATCAACAGCGACGCTACCACGTTCATTGCCGCGATCGACGCGCTCGAACAGCGCGCCATCGCCTCGGCAGCAAAGACCGCTTTGCCCACGCCGACGACCGAGGCGACCAGGACCACGGTAACGATCGACGTGAACGCCCTGGCGGCGGCCTTTGGCCCCGACGACCTACGCATGTGGACCGAGCTCGAACGTCGCTCCGCCGTCATGCAACTCCTTCGGCTGAGTCCCAACGGACTCAAGGCGATGACCGAGCAGCCGGACTGGTTCAATCTGGAGGGTCTTTCCTCCGCCATGCGCCCCCTCGACTTCACCACGCTATATCAGGTCACCCGCTACGGCGACTGGCTGGCCACTTTGCAGGAGGGCGTCGAGGAACACCAGGCCATCGATTACCTGCGGGAAGCCAAGACCAATCGCACGTTGACGCCTGAAAAAAGCGCAGCGACGCTGGCAAAACTGACTGGCTGGCGCAGTAAAGACATCGAGCTCATCGCCCTCGCCATCGCACCGAAGACCGTCGCCGGAACGGCCGAAGACCTCCGCGACATCGACTACCTTATGCGTATGCACGAGCTCTCCGCGCGCACTGGCATG
Organism: Luteibacter sp. P4_D7_3; assembly: GCF_056401735.1. NCBI lineage: Bacteria > Pseudomonadati > Pseudomonadota > Gammaproteobacteria > Lysobacterales > Rhodanobacteraceae > Luteibacter > Luteibacter sp. P4_D7_3. The sequence goes on along the minus strand of NZ_JBFUIT010000003.1, from coordinate 1,739 downwards.
TCGATCGACGCGCTGCAAGGCCTGAACAAGCTGAAGTTCACCCAGGACCACTCCCTCTTCGAGATGGTCGCCACCCGCATGATGGCCGCGTGTAACGACGACGAGGTACTGGAGATCGAAGGCCGTCACGGGGAACTGTGGCGCGATGCACTCGTCGCCTGGCTGCTAGCCCATTGGGTGCCCACGCAACCGCGGCTGGCTCATATCACTGACGTCGACAGCCTCTCCGATCATCTTCTTACCGACGTCAGGGTCGGCAGGGAACCGAACACCAGCCTCGTCGCATCAGCCATGGCGAGCCTGCAAACCGGCATCCATCGCATCCTCTCCGGCCTCGAAACGGGTCACGAGCACAACGCCGAAATCACCGGCAAACTGAAAGCACTCTGGAGCGGCACGCTAGGTGAGTACAGCCGCTGGAAGATGCTTAAACAGCTTCGGAACCACCCCGAGAACCACGTCGATCCCTCCCGACGCGCGCGCAAGACTGCTTTGTTCGCCGACCTGGAAAACCTTCTTTCCCAAGGCAAGCTCAGCGCTGTCGATGTGCAAACCGCCATCCTTGGATACCTCGCCGGGTTCGAGGCGAACAGCAATATCCAGCCTCTGACCGCCTATCACGACGGCACCGATCCCACGCAAGACACCTTCCACTTCATCGGGAAATCGAACGTATCTCCCCCCACCTATTACTGGCGGACACTCAACATGAGCGTGCGCGATGCCAGCAACGCGCCGAGCATGCTTGCATGGTCCGAGTGGGAGCCCGTAACACTACCGTTGAGCGGCGCCATCACACAGACACCGGTGCCGTCGGCCGCCGACGTAGACGCGACCCAGTTGCCCAAGCTGACCAAAGAAGCAATCAAGGAAGACCCCCGCACCCACATCGACACGATCCGCCCCGTGGTCATCGACACGCGTCGCTATATCTTCTGGGTCGAACGCGATACAACAGGGTTGCCCGTGGGAAAAGGTGGCGCGACGAGCCTATTCTTCGCACTGCGCGTCTGTTTCTGTTATCAGCAGATCGACGGACTATGGGGTCCATCGAATGTTCTTCTCGAAATCAACGGTCGTAACGATCAGGGCGTACTCCTTGGGGAGACCGAGAAAGACTCGGGCATCGTTGCACCCGAGTCCACCAAAGGCACGTGCGACGCCAACATCCAGCTGAAAACCCTGGAGTTCTCCCCCGCCATGCTTGTCATGGTCAACGCCGAAGGAGCGCGCAAGCACGATCCCTGGCTCACCGTGCTTTTGTATCAAGTCGGCGACGCACCATCAGCACGGCTGCGCAACAACAACTACTACTTCATCTCTCGCGACACCTTGCTCCTCCGCGATCGCTCCCTCGACGACGTTGTCGAAACTCCAGGAGGCCCCAGTCCCGATCGACCCATCGAAGATAAGCTTCTCAAAGACTGGAAGGAACACTTCCGCGATCCGCGCGTGGTGCAACACCGCTATATCGGCAACGCTGTTGAGATGGTCGAGGCGGATCAGCCGCTCAATGCCTACTCGGTAAGGGATGAGGGTGCTGCTGCTGACATTGCCACTCGCTTCGATCTGGGTGGCGGTGGCCTGGGGGAAGGCAAGCTCACCGCGAAACTACGGGATGACGATGAGTTCATTGAGCTCGTCGCGGGCTATCAAGGCGCATGGTCGGTCGGTGAGACGACGGAAACGAACGAATCGTATTCGTGCATCATCAAGGATGGCCCAGGGCACGATGCCGG